>JALWQD010000340.1 GCA_026994735.1 Gammaproteobacteria bacterium
GAGCTTTTGGTCAACATTTCCGTCACCCTGTTGATTGGCGCGGCACTGGTGCTTTTCGCCTATAATGTCAGCTTGCCTATTGAGCAGCTCTCACATCTGATGACCCGAAACACCATTGCCATCGCCATGGCCTGTGTATTGCTGAGCATGTTGATGATGATTACTCGCCGTAAGGCGATTACACAGGTGATCGGCTTTCTGGCCATGGAAAATGCACTGTTCTTCACTGCAACAGCGGCTACTTATGGCATGCCATTAGTGGTGGAAATTGGTGTGGCTTTTGATGTCCTGATTGCAGCATTAATCTTCGGCCTGTTCTTTCTTCACATCCGCAAAACTTTCGACTCTCTGGACTTGAAAGATATGGAGAAACGCCCATGAAGCTGATCGATCTGTTACTGGGCATTCCTCTACTTGTGGGTATTTCCTTGGCCTTCGTAGGACACTCAAAACGTGCCGCCTGGCTGAATATTGCCGCAAGTGCCGTGACGTTAATGGTTGCTTTGGGTATGGCTTTTCATGTCCTCGAAAAAGGGGCGTTCAGCGTTCATGGACAGGCATTCTTTCTTGACTCTTTCAATGTGTTCCTGGTTTTTGTAACCGCGTTTATTGCCACTACAACCGCAATCTTCTCTCAGTCCTACATGTTGCATGAACAAAAGAGCGGACGGGTAACTGGCAAGCGTCTGAAGCTTTACCACGCGATGTATCAGCTATTTATTTTTGCCATGCTGCTGGGGCTGACGACCAATAATCTGGGGGTGCTCTGGATCTCGCTCGAATTGGCGACACTGGCCACCGTGCTCTTGGTCTCGTTGTACCGAACACCGTCATCGATCGCTGCGGCCTGGAAGTATTTTATTCTCTGCGGCGTGGGTATCGCGCTGGCGCTGTTCGGTACGATACTGATCTTTTCCACCTCGTCGGAGGTACTGGGTCATAGCAACACTGCGCTGACCTGGACATCATTGTTTGCCCATTCAGCGGAGCTGGAACCCAGGGTGATGACCATCGCCTTTGTGTTTCTGATGGTCGGGTATGGCACCAAGGTTGGCCTGGTGCCCATGCACGCCTGGTTACCGGATGCCCACGGGGAGGGGCCGACGCCCATCTCGGCCGTTCTCTCGGGCTTGTTGCTCAATGTCGCGCTCTACGCGCTGGTACGCTGCAAGTCGTTGGTGGAAGGGGCCAGCCAAAATGCCATGGCCGGTCAGTTGATGATGGGCTTCGGGTTACTCTCTCTGCTGGTGGCAGCCCTGGCACTGCACCGTCAACGCGACATCAAACGAATGTACTCGTTCTCATCGATTGAACATATGGGCCTGATGACGTTTGCATTCGGCATCGGTACACCTCTGGCCAATTTTGCGGCGCTATTGCACATGACGGTCCATTCACTGGTCAAATCGGGCATTTTTTTCACCGTTGGCCACGCCGCCCAAAGCATGGGAACTCAGTCCATAAACGGCATACGCGGGCTGATAAAATACCGCCCCGGTATCGGTTGGGGTCTGTTGATCGGCACAGCCGCCATTGCCGGTTTTCCGCCGTTTGGGGTATTCACCAGTGAGTTCCTGCTGTTCACTGCGGCCCTGCAATCCTACCCCTGGACAGTGGGGCTGTTACTGCTGGGACTGGTGATCGCCTTCGCTGGGCTGTTTCGGCATGTGCAACCCATGGTCTATGGCACACCGCCCGAACAGACACACATCGTGCCTGTCAACATGATTCCGGTCTATATCCATTTTGGCCTGGCGCTGTGGCTGGGTCTGGCAATCCCGGAATTTCTCGCCAACTGGTATCAGAGCGCAGCCAGCCTTCTCGCGGGAGGTCAGCCATGAACTTCACCCTGTCGGGGTCACTGGTAACGTTGTTGTCAGAACGGAATATCAGGATCGTATCCGTCAGCGGCGTCCCGAAAACCCTGTGTATCCCGGTGCAGGATTGGAGCAAGGTAGCCGGATTACTGAAACGCGAGGACATCCGACTGGTGGCCACATGGGCCGCTCAGGAGGTGGGCGAGGGCTTTACCGTTCACGCTGCATATGCGAAAACCGGTCAAGGCTATGCATTGCTGCAAACGATCATCGGCGAAGACGCTAGCGCGTTTCCCAGCATCACGCCACATTATATCGCAGCCGCCCGAATGGAACGCCTGATTCACGACATGTTTGGCCTTATCCCCATGGACCATCCCGATCTACGCCCCTGGACGAAACATGAGCATTGGCCAAGCGATGCCTACCCTCTGCGCAAGGAATTCGCAACCGACACCGACATGCCTCGCAGCGAAGGGGAATATCCCTATATCGAAGCGGAAGGGGAAGGCGTCTACGAAATCCCGGTGGGACCGGTCCATGCGGGCATCATCGAACCCGGGCACTTCCGCTTCCTTGCCGTGGGTGAACAGATCCTGAACCTGGAGCAGCGCTTGGGCTACGTGCATAAAGGCATTGAAAAAGGCATGGAGGGACGCGATGCCTTTTCCGCCACGCGTCTGGCCGCACGCGTTTCCGGCGATGCCACGGTCGCGCACAGCTGGGCACTCTGTTCAGCGCTGGAACAGGCGGCAGGCATTGACGTGCCGCCCCGTGCGAGCTCGTTGCGCGCGGTATTGTGCGAGCGCGAACGTATCGCCAACCATATTGGCGATATCGGCGCCACATGTAACGACGCCGCCTGGAGCTTTATGCATATGCAATGTCAGCGTCTTCGCGAGGACATGGCCCGTCTGCATAAAGATCTGTTTGGTCACCGGCTGTTGATGGACCTGCTTGTTCCTGGCGGGGTTCCCTGCGACCTGCAGCCCTCAGACATGGCGATACTGCAAGCGCAAACGCGGACGATCGCCGATGAAATGCTCCAGCTCTATGACATCTACGAAAACAACACCTCGATACGCGAACGGGTTATCGACTCCGGCACCATCGCCCATGATGACGCGCAGGGCCTGGGCCTGCTCGGTTACGCGGGGCGCTCTGTCGGATTGAAAACGGATGCGCGTGCAGATGCGGCATATCCACCTTACGAGCGCTTCCCGATTCCGCTGGCGACCTGTCCAGGCGGCGATGTTGCCGCTCGCCTATGGCTGCGTTTCGAGGAGATCCAGGAAAGCGCGCGGTTTCTGGATAACATGCTCGCGCACATGACTGAAGGCGACACCCGTTGTGCATGGGCGGCTCCTGAAGCCGGGGCGACCGGCTTTGCGGTCATCGAATCGTGGCGGGGTGAGATAGCGACGTGGGTGCGTTTTGCCGCAGACGGACGGCTCGATCGTTGTCACATACGAGACCCCTCGATGATCAACTGGATGGGCCTGGAACTGGCTGCGCGAGAGGTGCCTGTTCCCGACTTTCCGCTCAATAACAAATCCTTTAATTGTTCCTATTCAGGACAAGATTTGTGAGGTCGTAACGATGCTGCGCAAGATATTCAGGAGCGGGACGATTACCGAGCCACTGGGTGTGGCCGGTAACAATATCGAACAACTGGGCGCGCGACTCAGCGCCGCCGTTCTCCGTCGTTTTCGAGGGTCGCTTGCCATCCGTGCTGTCGATGCGGGTTCCTGCAACGGCTGCGAGCTCGAGATCCATGCGACCAATAATCCGTACTACGATCTTGAACGTTTTGGCATCCATTTCGTTGCTTCACCGCGGCATGCAGATATGTTGCTGGTAACCGGGCCGGTCACGCGAAACATGGCCGTCGCACTGAAGATGACCTACGAGGCCGTACCTGAACCTAAACTGGTTGTTGCCGTTGGGGATTGTGCTGCCTGTGGCGGTGAATTCGGCTGTTCCTATGCCACCGCAGGCACTGTGGCTGATATCATCCCTGTTGATGTCGTGGTCCATGGCTGCCCGCCAACGCCTACTGATATCATCAATGGTATTTTGATATCTTTAGGCGATGATATCGCTCATGACTAAAGCATGAGGTTGGCACATAAGATATATCAAGTCATAACAAACTGCCTTCCCGATTGTGCCGCGACCGATCTCATCGGGATTGTTTTTACACCTCCTGCCGCAATAACGCCTCGTTGACACGGCAGCTCTTCCTTTTGCCGTGACCGTCCTGCACCCGCAAAGTCTTCACACGACATGATTCACTTCGTGGGCTCGTCGTATTCGACACGGCTATCTCAATTTAATCACCTTTATTGAACGGCTTATAGCAGAATCATGCTTATACGGTAATGAGTGTAGTCTATTATTTTGGCCAATTTATTTTCTCGTCAATAACAGGTTTCTATTCCTGGCAGTGAATAAATTGAGAGTTATTTTTGATGAACCGTTGTCATGAAATATTGACAATTGACATGTTATTGCTTTATAAGTTGCATTCAGTATGCAGCAAATTGTCGACCCCGGCAGTCAGGTATTGCCGGTGGGAATGCGCGGGGAGCGCCAGGATGGTACTGATGAGCGAGGGGGATATATGAGGCAAGAGAGTGTCAAGCGTCGTTGTTTAATGGCGGGGGTTTTTTTGCTGTTGTTTTGTAGCAGTCAGCTACTGGCTGCCGCGCATGAATTCGAGATGACGATAGAAGAGAGCCGTATCAAGGTTGCTCCCGGTCTTGAATACAACGTCTTTGCCTTTAATAATCAGGTGCCTGGACCACTGATTCATGTCCGCGAGGGGGATCAGGTAACGGTTAATGTGACCAATAACACATCCTTGGCTCATACGATCCATTGGCATGGCCTTTACCAGATGGATAACTGGCGTAATGATGGTGTCCCAGGCATTACCCAGAAGCCCATCGAGCCGGGAGACACGTTTACCTACCACTGGACTGCCGACAAACCCGGTACGCTCTGGTATCACTGCCACGTCAACGTCAATGAACATGTTGGTATCCGCGGTATGTGGGGGCCGATCATCATTGACCCGAAAGAGCCAACAGCACTGGAAAAAACGGTGACACGTGATGTCATCATGATGCTCAGTGGCTGGGAATCAAAGTATGCCGATAAGTACGGCAAGGGCAGTGTGCCGGGTGATGTTGTCGATTTTTTCTCAATCAATGCCAAGGCCTTTCCACTGTCTCAACCCATCCGCGTAAAGCGTAATGATGTTGTCCGCGTACGCTTTATCGGCGCTGGTGGCGAATTGCATTCGATGCACAGTCATGGTCATGACATGCTGATTAGTCACAAAGACGGTGGTCGGCTGCCGACACCTTATACAGCCGATACCATTCTCTTCGGGCCGGGGGAGCGCTATGACGCGATCATCAAAATGAATAATTCCGGCCGTTTCATCTTCCACGATCATATCGACAAGCACGTTGTCAACGGCAGCAAGTTTCCGGGTGGCGCCATTACGGTTATTGAGTACGAAGGTAACCCGGATGATGATTGGTATGCCTGGAAAGACAAGGATTTTGACCCTGATTTTTTCTTCAGTGAATCGATGAAGAAGGGCTACGGTATGTTTGAAAATCCACGTTTTGCCGGTAAACCGCTGGAGAAAAAGCGCCGCCGACATCACAAGCGTCACGACGATTGAGGCTGGCTGGGATGGAGCACTGCCAACGATACTTGCTTTGCTGGCTTCTGCTGTTGCCAGTCGCGGTAAATGCGAGCGGAAATGATGCCGGTATGGCTTTGCTGCAAAAGGATTGCAGTGGTTGCCACGACCTGACTGGCCCGGCACCAACAACCATTGCCGGAGTCTGGCAACGCCAGGGGCCAGATCTATTCTACGCCGGCAACAAGTACAAACCGGCATGGCTAAAAACCTGGCTGCAGAAGCCTGTCCGGATACGCCCGGCTGGCATGTATTACGGACGCCACATCAAAGAAGGTGCCGATGGGGATGTTATTGACTCGACGACACTGAAACCCCACCCGCGACTCAATGGCGAGCAGGCAAAAGCCGTTACTGAAGCCTTGATGAGCTTGCGTGCCGGCAGTCATTTGATCAATGAAGGGGAGTACAAGCCGGGCAAGATATCGATGGCAATGGGCGAGCTGATGTTTGACAAGTTTCGCGGTTGCCTTGCCTGTCATGAAATCGAGGAGGGCTATGGTGGCTTGTCCGGACCGGAAGTCTACAGTGCCGGCAACCGTCTACAGGAAGATTTTATGATCAGTTATATGCGTGATCCCCAGGCCTGGGATCCGCGCATTTTTATGCCAAACAAACATCTCAAGGACAGAGACCTACAAAAATTTGTTCACTTTTTTCGAGCACTGGCGGCGGAGAATGAGCAATGAAAGTGATGTTGTCGAGAGTAATGATGGTGTTGCTAACGTGTTTTTTGTCGAGTACCCAGGTGCTGGCTGCAGAAAAGGCTGAAGACCTGTACAAGAACTATTGCTGGCAGTGCCATGGCATGACGGGTAATGGCAATGGTGTCAATGTTCGCGATATGTCGGTACAACCACGCGATCATACGGATGCCAAGGAAATGTCAGCGCGGTCAGATGACGAGATTTTTAAAGCGATCAAGGAGGGGGGGCAAGCAATCAGCAAGTCGGTTCTCATGCCACCTTGGGGGGGCGTTTTGTCAGATGACGAGATTCATTCTCTTGTCAAGTATTTGCGTCATCTTTGTCAGTGTTCCGGTAATCAATAGAAGGCTTTTGGGCAGAGCGTTGCTGCTAGTTATAGTCGTTGCGTGTAGCCAAGATTTCAATCACAGAGGGGAGAGGATATGAATATGTCAACAATTCGATTCAGGGCTGTCACGGCCACGATATTGACGGCAGGGATGATGATTGCTGCCAATGCCGTACAGGCAAAGACAGTCAATGTGACTTTTACGGCCAAGGAAACGAAGGTCGCCATTGATAATAAGGGCACGATGTATCCGGCATGGACCTTCGATGGCATGATTCCCGGCAAGGTTGTGCGTGTTACCGAAGGTGATGTTGTTGATTTCAAGCTGGTTAACCCGAAGACAAATAAAAATTCACATTCGATCGATTTTCATGCGGCAGAAGTGGATGTTCTGGGTGAGTTTGCACCGGTAAAACCGGGTAAGACAAAGCACTTCAAGTTTACCGCCAAACGTCCAGGCGTCTATATGTATCACTGCGGTGCATCGACGATGGCACAGCATATTGCCCGGGGTATGTACGGCGTTATTATTGTCGACCCGAAGGCGGGTTACTCGAAGGCTTTTCCGAAGCCTGATCGTGAGTATGTACTCATTCAGGGACAGTATTTTCCTAATGCTGACGACAAGGCTGCAATGATCGAGAACCGTGGCTGGGCCGGGGCACTGATCAATGGAAAAATGTTCAACTACGATCCTGTTCACGACCCTGATGCGACCAAGGTGCTGGTATCGAAGCCAGGTGAGCGTGTACGCATTCATTTTGTCAACGCAAACATCAATATGCCAGTTGCTTTCCACCCGATCGCCGGCATCTGGGATCGTGTCTATGTCAACGGCAACGCCCGTAACACACTTTACGATATCCAGACTTATGGCGTTCCGGTAGCGGCTGCATCGAGTTTTGACCTGGTTTCACCGGCTGATCATGCAACCAATAATGCCATTGTAGATCACACCATGAGTGCTGCCATGCGCGGGGCTATCACGGTGCTGATGAACAAGCCGGATGCCGACCCGAAAATGGGGCGCGGTGATAACATCCTGATCCGTTAAGAGGTCGACCATCTTTACCGGTTGAGGGGCTTCGGCCCCTCTTTTTTTGCTTTTTTGTCACTGTTTACGGGAACATTAGGCGTCCTTGCAGAAGTCTGGCCGGTGAGGTTGCAACAGGATCTGTTATCATAAGGGTTTAATAGCCAAGCAGATTACTCAGGATTATCTTGTCTAGTATAGCCAAAGACATTTTCACTTATCCCCGCTACTGGGCAGAATGCTATGGCACAGCACCCTTTTTACCTATGAGTCGGGCCGAGATGGACAGGCTCGGTTGGGATAGCTGTGACATCATTATCGTCAGTGGTGATGCCTATGTTGATCATCCCAGCTTTGGTATGGCAGTCATCGGTCGTTTGCTTGAGGCTCAGGGCTTTCGTGTCGGTATTATCGCCCAGCCGGATTGGCAAAGCTGCGATGATTTTATGGCCCTCGGACGACCAAACCTGTTTTTCGGTGTTACTGCCGGCAATATGGATTCCCTGATTAATCGTTACACGGCCGATCTGCGCTTGCGCAGTGATGATGCCTATACTCCCGACGGTATCGCTGGCAAGCGCCCTGATCGCTCTGTCATTGTCTATAGTCAGCGTTGTCGTGAGGCTTATTATGATTGCCCGATTGTTATCGGCGGCATCGAGGCGAGTCTGCGCCGGATTGCTCAATATGACTATTGGAGTGATCAGGTCAGGCGCTCGGTATTGATTGATGCCGGAGCCGATATCCTGCTTTTTGGCAATGCCGAACGGGCTCTTACGGAAGTGGCGCATGCGCTCTCCCTTGGACGAGCACTGAATGAGCTGACTGATATTCGCGGTACCGCCATTGTGCTCAAGGACAGCCCTTGTGGTCATGACTGGCTCGAGGTCGATTCCAGCCGTATCGATTGGCCGGGACGTATAGAGGATATGCCCAATCCCTACAGTTTTGACCAAGCCGCAGGTCAATGTCTGCCAGCAAATGAGAAGAGTGCGGAGGCGACAACGGTAACGATTGTACCGATGCCACTACTGCGACGATTACGTACTGATGCACGACCACGGTATGTGCGTTTGCCTTCGTTTGAAAAGGTCCGCAATGACAAGGCACTTTATGCCCACGCCTCCCGGGTACTGCATCTGGAATCAAATCCCGGTAATGCCCGGCCGCTGATCCAGCGTCACGGCCATCAACAGGTCTGGATCAACCCGCCACCGTTGCCTTTGTCGACCGAAGAACTCGATGGCGTTTTTGATCTGCCATACCAGCGACGGCCTCATCCGCAGTATGGTGATGCCCGTATTGCAGCCTATGAGATGATCCGTTTTTCAGTCAATATCATGCGGGGTTGTTTTGGTGGCTGCACCTTTTGTTCCATAACCGAACATGAAGGACGTATCATTCAAAGTCGTTCGGAAGAGTCGATTTTGCGTGAAATCGGTGATATTCGCGACAAGGTTCCAGGTTTTACCGGTACGATTTCCGATCTTGGCGGCCCGACTGCGAATATGTATCGCCTGCAGTGCAAGGATAAAACGATTGAAGCCAATTGTCGGCGCCTGTCTTGTGTCTATCCCGGTATTTGCAAAAATCTTGATACCGATCATCGTCACACAACACAATTGTACCGTAAGGCGCGCAAGATCAAGGGTGTGAAACGTGTCGCGATTGCCTCTGGCCTGCGTTATGACCTGGCGATTCGTGATCCGGAATATGTGCGTGAACTGGTTAGTCATCATGTCGGCGGGTATTTGAAAATAGCCCCGGAGCACACCGAAGAAGGCCCGTTAAGCAAAATGATGAAGCCATCGATCAGTAGCTTTGAACAATTCAAGAAGATGTTTGACCGCTATTCGCTTGAGGCTGGCAAGGAGCAGTATTTGATCCCTTATTTCATTGCCGCACATCCGGGCTGTAACGAGGAGGATATGGTTAATCTGGCGCGTTGGCTGAAGCGTCATGATTTGCGCGTTGATCAGGTGCAGACGTTTTATCCATCACCGATGTCTTTGGGGACTGCCATGTACTACTCGGGCAAGGACCCGTTACACAAGGTGCGTTATAAGTCCGGTGATGTGTCTATTCCTCGAACACTGGAAGAGAGGCGCTTGCAGAAAGCCTTGCTCCGTTACCATGATCCCAAGAATGCCGATAGGCTACGGCAAGCGCTGCGGCAGATGGGGCGATCTGAGCTAATTGGTGATGGGCCGCGTTGTTTGGTCGCTGCTGCGTCAGAGGGTGCTGTTGTGCGTCGTGGTCGACCATTACCAAGCGGGCGGAAGCCACGACGTGGCAATCGTTCGCAGTCACCTGTGCGGAAACCGCGGCGGCATTGAATTGTAGTCACTTCTTGGCGTTACAGACAGGGCGCATGGCGATTGGGGTTGCAAGTGTTTTGCTATCTTTTTTTGCACAGAGTGATTAGAATGGATCGCTTAATTTTTGGCCATCGTTTTCCGGTTGTCGTGGCGGCATCACGCTGTCGGTAATCGGAGAGGCATGAATCAGCAGGCAAGTGAGGTAAGGCAGCGTGGAGTTAAGCGGCGCAGAGATTATCGTCAAGTTTTTGAAGGACGAGGGAGTCTCCCATCTTTTCGGCTACCCTGGCGGGGCCGTTCTACATATCTATGATGCGCTCTATCAGCAAGAGGATGTTGAACATATCCTTGTGCGGCATGAGCAGGGAGCTGTCCATGCTGCCGATGGTTATGCGCGCTCGACCGGCCGCCCCGGTGTCGCCCTGGTGACCTCCGGCCCTGGGGCGACAAATGCCATTACCGGTATTGCCACCGCTTATATGGATTCGATCCCGCTGGTTGTCTTGACCGGCCAGGTACCGAAGACGCTGATCGGCAATGATGCTTTTCAGGAAGTGGATTCTGTGGGCATTACCCGTCCCTGCGTGAAGCATAATTTCCTTGTCAAGGAAATCGGGGATTTGGCCGAGACCTTGAAAAAGGCCTTTTATATCGCTACGACGGGCAGGCCTGGGCCTGTCGTTGTCGATATCCCCAAGGATGTGACCGCCGAGAAGACTGCGTATGTCTATCCCGAGAAGGTCAAAATGCGTTCTTATAACCCTGTCGAGAAAGGCCATTCCGGGCAGATTCGCAAGGCCGTGGAATTGCTGCTGGCGGCTAAGCAGCCGATGATTTATACCGGCGGTGGTATCATTCTCGGTGGTGGCAGCGATGCCTTGACGGCAATGACACGTCGGCTCGGTTACCCGATCACCAATACCTTGATGGGTTTGGGTGCCTATCCCGCTACTGACCCCCAGTTTCTCGGGATGCTTGGCATGCATGGTACCTATGAAGCCAATATGTCGATGCATAACTGCGATGTTCTGTTAGCCATCGGTGCCCGTTTTGATGATCGGGTCACGGGCAATGTTGACAAGTTTTGCCCGCATGCGAAGATTATTCATGTTGACATCGATCCTTCATCGATCTCGAAGAATGTCCGTGTCGATATTCCGATCGTTGGCACCGTTCAGCATGTGATTGCCGAAATGATGCAACTACTTGACAAGCAGATGAGCGAGTCATTGCCCGATAAAGAGGCCTTGGCGCAATGGTGGCAGCAAATTGAAGAATGGCGTGCCAAGGACTGTCTGTCCTATGATCGCGACAGCGATACCATCAAGCCCCAGTCTGTTGTTGAAGCGCTGTATCAGGTGACGGCAGGAGATGCCTTTATTACTTCGGATGTTGGTCAGCACCAGATGTGGGCTGCCCAGTTCTATAAATTTGACAAGCCCTTCCGCTGGATCAATTCCGGTGGTTTGGGGACCATGGGCTTTGGTTTGCCGGCGGCAATGGGCGCACAACTGGCAAATCCTGATGCAACTGTTGCCTGCATCACCGGTGAAGGCAGTATCCAGATGTGCATTCAGGAACTGTCAACCTGTCGTCAGTATGCTTTGCCGATCAAGATTGTCAATCTTAATAACCGTTATTTGGGTATGGTGCGGCAATGGCAAGAGTTTTTCTACCAGGGCCGTTATGCCATGTCTTATATGGATGCGCTGCCCGATTTCGTTAAACTGGCTGAAAGTTATGGTCATGTCGGTCTGCGTATCGATAAACCCGCCGATGTTCAGCCCGCTCTGGAAGAGGCAATGGCACTGAAGGATCGTCTGGTTTTTCTCGATTTTCAGACGGACCAGATGGAAAATGTTTACCCCATGATTCCTGCAGGTGCGGGCCTCAACGAGATGATTCTGGTATGAATAAGCGACATATCATTTCCATTTTAATGGAAAATGAGGCGGGTGCCTTGTCCCGGGTAGCCGGGCTTTTCTCAGCCCGTGGCTACAATATTGAAAGCCTGACCGTTGCCCCGACTGAGGATGCGACGATGTCAAGAATGACGCTGGTGACCTCGGGATCGGAAGCTGTTGTTGAACAAATAACAAAACAACTCAATAAGTTAATTGAT
>JALWQD010000341.1 GCA_026994735.1 Gammaproteobacteria bacterium
GTAGTATTTGCTGCATTTTTATTTGCGCTGAAGTGGGCTCAAGCAATACTTTACTAGTGTTGCTGATTGCTAATTTTGTAACTATTAAATAAAACTCTTTATCGAAGTCGAAACATTCTGTCTGAAAGGACATTTCCATTTTTTTTTATTTTTTTCTTTCAGCAATACATAAATAATACGTCCATAACCCAACGATAATTGTTGCGGTTACTCCTGCTAATATTTTGAAATCGCTAATAGACATTGAAATTTCCATGTTTTTCTTTATGGGCTCTTACTATAATTCGACGTTAAAAGCGACGTGTTGTCATTCGTCGATTTCGACTGATAAAATTCATACGGGTCTGAAACCGTCAGGTGGGACGGTATGTGACGTGTTAAAACACGTCTTTTTTCCATGGAGGGAAGCAGACTATGGATCGGTCCAATAAGCCACTTTTGCTTGATCGCGTACGTGAGCGATGCAGGGTTAAACATTACAGTATTCGAACCGAAAATTGTTACGTTGACTGGATTCGGCGATTTATCCTGTTTCACGGTAAACGCCACCCTGTGAATATGGGGGCTATGAAGCCGAGGCGTTTCTGACGCATCTTGCTGTTGTCGGGCAGGTAGCGGCGTCTACTCAAAATCAGGCGTTGGCGGCGATCCTGTTTTTGTACAAGGAGGTGCTGTCCGTTGAGTTGCCTTGGTTGAACGGTATCACGAGAGCCAAAAAGCCGCCGCGTCTGCCGGTCGTTTTGACCGAGGCGGAAGTCCGTGATCTGCTCGCTCAGTTGGATGGGGTCCACCATCTGATAGCATCCCTGCTGTACGGTTCCGGCTTGCGTTTGATGGAGGCGATGCGGTTGCGTATCCAGGATGTCGATTTCGTGCGGCTGGAAGTCACGGTTCGTGACGGCAAGGGGGGTAAGGACCGGCGCACGATACTGCCGCAGTCGCTTGTGGAACCGCTGAGCCGTCAATTTGACAAGGTGCGCATCCTCCATGAGCAGGATCTCCAAAATAGAGTGGAGCCAGTCTATCTGTCCCATGCGCTCGCGCGCAAGTATCCCGGTGCGGGCCGGGAGCTGGGCTGGCAATATGTCTTTCCGGCCGTGGCATTGTCAGTCGATCCGCGTAGCGGTATTTTGCGTCGTCACCACTTTGGCGAGCAGGCCTTTCAGCGAGCAATCAAGAACGCTTTGCGGCGCACTCGGATACCCAAGCCGGCCAGCAGCCATACCCTGCGCCATTCCTTCGCCACGCATCTGCTTGAAGGTGGTTACGACATCCGTACTGTGCAGGAACTGCTGGGGCACAAGGATGTCCGCACGACGCAGATCTATACGCATGTGCTGAATCGGGGTGGCCATGCGGTGCGCAGCCCCCTGGATTGATGACGCTTGGCTGGTGAGGCGGGTATAACGATGGTTGCGCTGCCAATTCCCCATGTCCCCGCTCCTGACTAATGCTTAATCGTGCTGCTTGGTCAATCTCTGGTTGTTGGGATATCAGTGATTTTTTGCCGGGGATCAGTGAGCCTCGGCCCGCCAATTTGTAGGCGCGGTTGGGACTTCACTTTGTGATTCGGTTCTGCTCAATATTTTTTTCAGGTAATTTATCAGTCTGTCACGTATCGCGGGCTGGTTCAGCGAGGAAATATGGCCTGTCTCGGGAACCAGCCACAAATCTCTGGGCTGACGGGCCCGGGCGAACAGTTGTTGTGCATGATGTTGCGGTACGACCTCATCGCGTTGCCCCTGGATGATGAGTATCGGTGTCGGGCTGTAATCACCGATGGCCTCAGCCGGTGCGTAATCACCGGTGACCAGCCAGGAGAGGGGATATTGTAGTGGCCAGGTGAGCCAAAAACTGGCGAGTTTTTCTCGCACGATCTGCCGGTAATCACTGAATACACTGTCCAGAATCAGTGCGCGTATCATGCTGGCCTGCCCGCTGTGGAGCAGTGCATAAGTACCCATGGCGCCCCCCAGGCTTTGACCCAGCACGACAATGCGCTGCGGGTCGATGCCGGGCTGGCCTTGTAGCCAGCGCAATGCGGCGCTGATATCCTGCATGGCACCTTGCAGGTAGGCGGTGCCTGCTGATTTTCCGTAACCACGGTAATCAAACAAAAACACGTTGAAACCGCGCCCGGGCAACCAGTAGACACTGCCGATATGGGTGCTGATATTTTCCGCGTTGCCGTGCAGCAGCAAAACGCTGCCCTGCGCCTTGTCTGCGCCACCGTTGGCAGGCAGAAACCAGCCATGCAGACGCGTGCCATCGATGCTGGAAAAATACACATTTTTATAGTCAAGCTTGATATCCGCAGGTGTCCGTACCAGGGGTTTCATGGGCTGGAAGAGCAGGCTGGTGCAACCACTCAGGGAAAGGATAACGATAAGTAGTGATACGAATGCGCGCATTTTTTATAGATACCAGCGCCAGGAAAGCATCCATTTTTCCAGGCTACGACCAAAAGCCTGTTGTTGTGACCATTCCAGGTTCAGTGCCTGCCGCGTTGAAATAAACAGGCGTTGCTTGATGCTAAACGTATCGTAGGTGTGCGGCTTTCCCGTGCGAAAGTTGATGCGCTTGGCAAGCAATTGCAGTTTCCAGTGGGGTGTTGGTTGCAGGATGAGGCCGGCCTCGGCACCTAGTCCTGCCGTGTAATGATCGACAAAGTTTGAACTGGCGAGCAGCGAGGCATCCAGTAACGCAAACAGCAGCAGGTTTTTACGGGGTCGCAATGCCATGCCACCCCCACAATCGACGGAAAACACCAGCTTGTCGGTCGAGCGGGTATTCGGTAACAGGCGACGTTGCCACGAGGTTTGCACGCGCCAGGAGGTAGGGTGGAAAAATCGGCTACGGGGGGAAAGAGAGACGATATCCACCAGGGTGAGGGTGTCCAGTTGCAGTTTTTCCTGGTCCAGGCCGTAGCGTGCGGCAATATTCAAGAAATCGATCTGTGCGCCCGGCACGTAACCATCATCGTTATCCAGCAGGTCGTGATAGGCAGGCCGAAGACGTAACTGCAAAAAGTTGTCTCTATTGATGTTCAGCAGGCCGGCCTGGATCAGGCCTGTAGCATGGCCCTGTTCGGGTGCCACTGTGGGCCTGGGCACAGGAGCAGGCGCCTTAACTGCCATTATGCGACTGCGGGCCTGTAGCAACTGGTGCGACAATTTTGCCGCCGCAGTCTTTTCACGTCGCTGGGCCAGGTATTCATAGCGCAGATAGTCATGGGCCAGTAACAGGATGTCTGCCTGTTGTTGCGGCGCATAGGGTTTACGGCGGAAATCCGCCAGGGATAGTGTTTCATTGGCCAGCGCCAATGCAGTCTCCTGGAGTTCATCCGCTAGCGAGGCAGCGAGATAGGCCAGGCGGGTGCCGGCGGCGGGTCGATAAACCGTCTTTTTTACCAGCCCCGGTCGTATCGCTGCCAGGCGCAGGGTATCGGAGGGAATGACCCAACCCTGTAATTGATCACTGAGGGCAAGGCTGGGGCGGGCCACGTCCAGTAGGGCAAGCATCAGATAGGAACAGTTTTCGTCGAAAAAATAATAGTCAAAATGTATGCCGCGCAATTCCCACACGTGAGTCAGCATGCGGCGAAGTTCTTCCCGGGAAAAGTCCAGCTGATATTCCCAGATGTCGCGGCTTTCGAAATCCGAATATTCTTTCACTTTTTTATAATAGGGGCCAATGCCCAGGGTGCCGTAATACCCACCGAAGATGCCCTTGAAGGCAAAGGCGATGCCATTGTCACCGTCGGCTTCGGCACCGTAGTTGATAGCGTAGGACAACAGGCGTGTGCTCTCGTCCTGCCCGGGGGGGTCTACCCGCAGCAGGGTATGGCCAAACATGGACGAGGGATTGTTGATGTAGGCCGAGGGGAACACCAGAGTGAGGTTGCCGGGATTAATGCCGGTATACCATTCGTTGAAAGTGGGACATGGCAATGGCGTGAGCCGTTTGCGATCGAACTGTAGTTGTTGCCTGAGCCATTCGTAACGGCTGATAAAGGCACATTGTGCAGGCTCGCCTTTTTCCCCCCAGGACTTTGCCGAAAAGAAATTTCGCAGGGTCGCGTTCAGTTCGGCCTGCGGATCATATTTACCATTATCGGCCATGAAAAATGCGGGGTCATCCGCCTCGCTTTCCAGTTTGCCAAACAGGCCCGTTTTGTAATGCAGCAAATAACGCCATTGTGAAGTTTGCGCCAGTTGCAGTGTTATTGCCCTGTCAATTAGTTTATCGAGGTAGGGGTTGTCCTGTGCAGCGAAAACGACGGGGCTGAAAAACAGTACGAGCAGAAATAGCCGTACATTCTTGTGGCAGCGTTTGCAAAGAGGCCAGTGAGTAATGGTCATGGGCAAAAAAATGCCCCCGCCGCAATCGCCGGGGGCATTTTGTCAGATAAAAAAGAAAGGATTAGGTACGGGCGTAAGTTGCCAGCGTGTCCTGCTGTGCCATCACCTGATAGAGGTTATCCAGCATCTTGCCCGCGCTAATGTCATCTGCGGAGAAAATAGTTCCGTAGTTGCTACGAACAGTGCTGAAA
Organism: Gammaproteobacteria bacterium; assembly: GCA_026994735.1. Taxonomy (GTDB): domain Bacteria; phylum Pseudomonadota; class Gammaproteobacteria; order SZUA-140; family SZUA-140; genus RI-283. The sequence continues at coordinate 4,553 of JALWQD010000341.1, forward strand.
AAAGTGGCTTTATCTTCGGTCTTGATGCCCATCAGCTGTGCCAGTGATGCGAGGGATTCGCCCTGCCCCACAGACATGTCGCGAGACAAGGCGTCGAGGTTGGCACCAGCAAACATGTTAACGGCAGCAGAGGCGGTCACTACGCCCCCTTCTTCACAACCCAGGGTTCCTGAGGAGATGCCAAAGGTCTGGTTGCCGGAAGTCCCGTTGGTGGTAACCGCAAGCACTTGTGAACCCGTGCCATCATTACCATCAAACAGGGTTGATCCGAGACCGCAGCCAACGTTGTCGCGAGCCGCCATGGCTGAGGACATACCAATGATCAGTGGGGTAACCAATAAAGTCGTCATAATGATTTTTTTCACTTTATGAACTCCCTTTTTCTTTATAACAAGTTGAAAGAAACCGCTGTAACACAAAGGCGATAGTTTGCTCTTTGTGTCGCGCTATTTTTATATCATTGTCTATGGCTGTCAACGTGTAAATTTCACCTTATGTTACAAATTCTTCGCACTTCCCATTTTATTTTTTTGAAGGCTGATCAGGGGTTCCTTAATACTGTGCCCTATCATAAATTGTAAATAGATAAATGCGAGGATAGGTATTCAAAAAACAGTCGCCCAATGGCAAAGAACTGTCACGTCTCCCGTCTAAAATTCCATGCGTGACAACAATTGGCGCAGGAAAAGGAGACTGAACTGATAGGGTATTTTTCATCAAATAATGGACGAATAAAACGGCAACATTGATGGCGGATAATGGCGCAGTAGCATAGACATTTTCCCGTGTCGAAGAAACACGGCAGGTGGGCCACGAATGGCCCTGTCTAGAAACGGATGGACACCCAGATTATGATGGTTGCATGGATCCGTTGGCGATGACCTGCGCCGTGAGTTATGTCGAGGTAAAAAAATAACCTGGGCGAATGTCCATTTACGCAATGATTTTTACGCTGGTTTTTTAAAGCCTGGCAAACACTTTTCAGCGGTATCCAGCGGAGTATAAGACGAAGAAACACTCTTTTCCGCTAAAAAGCACTGCCATTTTGTTAAACATTCAGTTTTGATTTGGCGATTTATCTACTGTTAGTGTCAATGTATTCGATGCACAACCTGTGATCTCCGATGGTTTGTGAACACAGCAGATTGCCATCACGCATGTTCGGTATCACGTCCGAAAGGCTAAAAAGGCGATCTTTCAGACAAGATCCCGCGCGGTCCCGCAGTGACGATCAACCGCCTGATTAAACGTGATGCAATTCCAGCTGCTCATGAAACACAGCCCGGCCCTATCGCCCGACGACTGATCCGCCTGCAGGATGCGCTTCTATCTGGGCATGGACCACCGCGAGCTTCGACCCTGCCTGGTGGCAAGCCCGATTGGAATGCAGGTAAAGAACCGGGAGGACCGGTTGGTGGTATTGAACCGAATTGCCAAGTCTGTGCTGGAAGACGTGCGGGATATTCACCCCGACCACGTCTTTATCGACAAAGGTTATCCAGTGAAAAACATCAACAGCAGTTTTTCGAAACGTGTACGCAAGGCAAGTCGGGTTACCACTCGTGCGAGTGCATGACCTGATCTTCGGATGCAGATTTGCGGGCAGCGACTGTCTCACTGGAAACCCGAAAGGTGTTGTTGGGGCACCGCAATGGCGCTTTGACAAGCCACTGCTCCGCCCTCGCAACGGGAGGAACTGTTAGCGGCGGCCAATGAAGTTTGCGACAACATGTCCGGCAAAGCTTCGGTACAGATTGTCGTGAAACAAAAAGCAGAGACCGCAGGCAAGGTAACGGCTTAAGTTTAGAGTTAATGGCGCGCCCGGAGAGATTCGAACTCCCGACCGCCTGGTTCGTAGTTATTACCAAGGGGCGTGGCCGCCCGTTGCATTTTGTACTACCACGCACAATCGCGCTGGACTGATCCCGGCAAAAGTTCGGCAAGCGTTTCTATAAAACCGGCGCCATTCCAAAGAGCATTATGCCTTTACTCGGACTTACCCTTGCCGACCTTTTCCTGGACGATTTTACCGTCCGCTACCGAACCCGTGGTCTCTGAGGCTCGGCGCAGGGCCACCTCAGCACTGGCATGGCCCGGAGCACGGGGCTTTCGGGTCGTTTTCAGATTCTCTTCAGCCAATACCAGCGGTTGTTCACCTGAATTATCGTACAAGACCCACTCATCCACCAGGTCGCGATAAAGCGTCTCAAGATTACGCCATCCTGAGTGGAACCGACGCCGCATGACGACTTCAGGCATCCGCTGAACTTCATACTTTACCTGTATAGCGCCTGTTCGTGGATAAAAAATGCAGACTGCCGCTTTGTTTGGCTAACCTACATTCTAAAACCAACGCAACAGTATGATCGAGGAATATTTATGGAGCACAGGCGATCAACAATCTCAGGTGATTGCGGTCTTTGCCTATGCTTCTAGCAGTATTTGATATTCCGGTTTTCCTATATTTTTTATCTCGAATCTTTTTTGGGGACTCACTCAAAACCACGATCTTATTCATTGACTTATGTGCAACCGTCACCACAGTATCTGGGGCGCTTTGAGTTTGCCTGACAGCCCATCAATAAAAGGCTGAGTAGCAACCATATGTTCAGACCACCGCCACCACCGGACTGGGTGGGCGAATTGTTGGCTATCACACCGGCCAGTTGAACTTTGCGGATACGGCGGTTGCCGGTATCGGCGATAAATAGATTGCCGGCGCTATCGACGCTCACACCCTTTGGACGACTGAGACCGGCCACCGTGGCGGCACCCCCATCACCGCTGAACCCCTGATTCCCATCGCCCGCCACGGTAGAAATCAGCCCGGTCGCCGCAGTTAGCTGGCGGATGCGATGGTTGTTGGTGTCGGCAATATACAGATTGCCCGCGCCATCAACGGCGACGCCAGATGGACGATTCAGCATAGCTTTTGTGGCAACGCCGCCATCACCACTAAACCCCTGGATCCCATCGCCAGCAATGGTGGTGATGAGGCCCGTCGTCGCATCTACTTGCCGGATGCGATTGTTGACGGTGTCCGCTATCAATAGATTGCCGACACTATCGATGGAGATACCGGATGGAGAATTAAGGCTAGCTGTTGTGGCAGCAACCCCATCTCCGCTAAACCCCTGGGCCCCATCACCGGCAACAGTTGAAATGCGTCCGGTCACCACATCCACCTTGCGTATGCGATTGTTGAATTGGTCGGCAATATACAGATTGCCAGCACCATCAATGACAACGCTCGTTGGAGAATTAAGGCTGGATACGATGGCAACTCCCCCGTCACCGCTGAACCCACTTATCCCAGTACCTGCCACAGTGGAAATCAGCCCGGTCGCTGCAGCTACCTTACGGATGCGGTGGTGTAGCGTGTCGGCAATATATAGATTGTCATCACCATCAACGGTAACACTAGACGGAGCCACCAGGCTGGCTGCCGTGGCAGAACCTCCATCAGTAAAAGTGGTTGCAGACCCATTGCCAGCGACAGTAGTAATCAACCCGGTCGCTGCAGTCGCTTTGCGGATGCGGTGATTACCGGAGTCTGCGATGTAAAGATTGCCCGCAACATCGACGGCAACCCCCGTTGGAGAATCAAGGCCCGCCGCCTTGGCGGTGCCCCCATCACCGCTAAATCCCTGATTCCCATCGCCCGCCACAGTAGAAATAAGCCCTATCGTCACATCTACCTTGCGGATGCGATGATTGCCGGTGTCCGCAATATACAGATTACCAGCGCCATCAATGACAACACTCGTTGGAGAATCAAGACTGGCTGCCGTGGCAGCCCCCCCATCACCGCTGAACCCCTGATTCCCATCGCCCACCATGGTGGAAATGAGACCTGTCGTTACATCTACCTTGCGGATACGGAAGTTGTTGGTATCTGCGATGTAAAGATTGCCAGCAACATCAACGGTAATATCGGCTGGATAATTAAGGTTTGCCGCCGTAGCAGCACCCCCATCACCACTGAAACTCCCGCTAGTAAAACCCGTGGCCCCAGTGCCCGCAACAGTGGAGATCAGCCCGCTCGTAGCATCCACCTTGCGGATACGATGGTTGTTGGTGTCTGCTATATATAGATTTCCAACTCCATCAATAGCAACACCAGATGGGGATGCCAGCTCCGCTGCCGTGGCGGTACCTCCATCGCCGCTGAATCCTCCGATCCCATTGCCCGCCACGGTGGTAATGAGCCCGGTCGCCGCATCCACTTTACGAATGCGGTGGTTCTCGTAATCTGCAATATACAGATTGCCGGCGCCATCTATGGCAACTCTCGTAGGAGATTTAAGGCTAGCTGCTGTGGCGATGCTCCCATCACCACTAAAATCTGCTCTCCCGTTGCCTGCCAAGATGGAAATAATACCAGTGGTCGCATTTACCTTGCGAATACGATTATTACCGGTATCTGCAATATACAGATTGCCCGAGCCGTCAACGCCAACATCAGCTGAAGATATAAGGCTGGCCGCTGTGGCAGTACCCCCTTCACCATTGAATCGCACAGACCCATCGCCGGCAACAGTAGAAATGAGTCCGGTCGCCGTAGTCACCTTATGGATGCGATTACTATCAGCTCCCGCGATATACAAGTTACCTACACCGTCAACGGCAACATTATCTGGGGGTGCAAGACCAACCGCCGTAGCTGTACCTCCATCACCAAAGAAGCCTGGACTCCCATTACCTGCGACAGTGGAAATGAGCCCGGTGGCCGCAGTCACCTTGCGAATACGGTGATTAAGTTGACTGGCAATATATAGATTGCCCACACCATCGACGGCGACACTGGAAGGAAATACAATGCCAGCGGCCGTGGCGGCGCCGCCATCACCACTGGAATCCCATCCCCCAGTGCCCGCCACGGTGGTGATGAAACCAGAGGCTACATCTACCTTGCGAATGCGATTGCCGAATTGCTCCGCGATATACAAATTACCGGCTGTATCGACAGCGACATCGATAAAAACATCTAAGCTGGCCGCGGTGGCGGCACCTCCATCACCCTTACCGTTAGCCCCCCTGGCCCCATTACCCGCCACAGTGGAAATAAGCCCGGTTGCCATATCCACCTTGCGGATGCGGAGATTTGAAGTATCGGCGATATACAGATTTCCTGCGTCATCAATGGTGACACCGGGCGAAAAACCAAGATTTGCCGCTGTGGAAACACCCCCATCACCACTAAACCCCGCGGTATCAGTACCCGCAATGGTAGAAATGAGCCCGGTCGTCGCATCCACCTTGCGGATACGGTGGTTACCTGTATCGGCGATGTACAAATCACCGGTACTGTTGACAGCAACCCCCCATGGGGAATTTAAGCTGGCCGCCGTAGCGACGCCCCCATCTCCGCCGAACCCTGCTGTCCCATTGCCTGCCACAGTAGTGATGAGTCCGGTGGTCGCAGATACCTTACGAATGCGATGGTTACCGGTATCTGAAAGATACAGGTTGCCTGCACCATCTACTGCTACGCCAATAGAAAAAGTAAGGCTGGCTGCTACGGCGACACCCCCATCACCGCTAAACCCCTCAGTCCCATTGCCCGCCACGGTGGAAATAATACCAGTGGTCGCATTTACCTTGCGAATACGATTATTACCGGTGTCTGCAATATACAGATTGCCGGCACTATCGACCGCAACACCTCTTGGAGCAATGATGCTTACCGCCGTGGCATCGCTACCGTCACCCACACTACCACCCGCAACTGTAGTGATATCCCCCACCGCTGCGCTGGCTGACGGGTGCTGTACCAACAGAATGAGAAAACCCAGAAACCTTATGAACGAACTCAGGTGCGAACGATGAGTGCCCGTTTTTCCAGCCATGCCTAGTATTCTCTTACCTCTATATTTATTATTTTTGGCCTGCTCATTTAGTCAGCACATTATTTGAGCGTGCTATTTGAGAGCTGATGGGTCTCTCGATAACGAGACAATACCGGATTCGGGCCTTTCTCCAGCGTATTCTTCTGCCACTTCTCCGTGTCTGCCTTCGTTAGCCCTCTACTGAACCTATCATCCTGCATAGCTTTCTGAACGCCTTGCTTCCAATTTTTGTTCGCTGTCGTTGTTTGAGTCTCCCAGTCAGCGGAAGGATTCTGCACCCCTGCCTGGAAGTCCTGCGTTCTTTTCGAGGGTCACTCTCGACCATTTTGCGGCGATATCTGCCGCACTCTTAACCTTTCCTCCAACGTTTAGTTGGACCGATTTAAAACCACACTGAAACAACTTATATACCAAGTTGTTGATAATGTATACCGACACTAATCATCATTACTTGAGCAGACTCAACGAAGGCGCACAAACTTTGAGAGACCACTAGGCATGAGGAGACACCGTCTGGCAACAAAACGGAGGGATTCAAAAGACTGGATCCGTGACCAGGAGACATAATCAATGTATTTATACCCACGGCTTTCCCCCAGCTTTAGTTGTTGAACTGTAAGCACCCCCAAATCGACACACTCCCATTCAGGCCATAAGCGGCCAATACTTTCTTCTTCATCCAAGACAGGAGAAAGTGATGCCGATCAAAGAAAAAGCGGTAGTCCTGGCCCGCTATTGGCAGAAGCACATTGAGGCGTGGCAGTCATCAGGACAAACGCAACCCGCCTACTGGGCATGGACCGGAACCGCTTTAACACCGAGGTGCGGCCGTATCTCGTTGAAATTCGCATCGGAATACAAGGCATTGCCTTTGATCGCCTTGATCTGGATGCCTGGGTAGACCACTATAAGTTCCGCAACGGGGTCTGGCACATCGACAAACAGATCAGAGGCATCCGCATTTGCGAAAGCACTGGAGAAAGCTGCCTCGCAAAGAAAACGGAGGAAGTCCGGCAAGCGGTCGTCTACGGAGTAAGGCCGAAACGCGCATTTCGGCGGGCCGCAACCCGGTACCTGAATGAGAACCCGCACAAACGCCGCATCGCCGATACCGCGTTGCACCTGAAACAGCTGGATCCGTACATCGGCCACCTGCCGATCGAGTCGGTTCACATGGGGACGCTGCAACCGTTTATCGAGGCACGGCGCAAGCAGGGGATCAAGACCAAGAGCATCAACCTGGCCCTGGGCGTGGTCCGGCATATCCTGAATCTGGCCGCTTCGGAGTGGCTGGACGGGAACAACCTGACCTGGCTGCTCACGCCACCCAAGATCAAGTTGCTGCCGGTGACCGACGCGCGCAAGCCCTGGCCCTTGTCCTGGGAAGAGCAGGCGCGACTGTTTAAGGAACTGCCCTCACATCTGACGCGGATGGCGCTGTTCAAGGTCAATACGGGTACACGGGACAAGGAGGTGTGTTACCTGCGTTGGG
>JALWQD010000342.1 GCA_026994735.1 Gammaproteobacteria bacterium
GCTTTCGCCACGTCACTGTCTGACTTATAGTCAAAGCACAGGAAGCATTAGTATAGGCTCGGCGTCAGCGTGAGATTAATCAGCACAAAAAGGCCTAAACAGTAGTGGCTCAGTAAGAACGCGCTCCCCATATCCGTGGGGATGAGCCGGCGGTATAGTGTCGCCTTTCTGGTTCAATATTATTGGCTATAAAACAAGGCCATGAGGCTTGGTTGACTCGCTTTTTTGCTTCTGTATAATGGCCGCCTTGATATTGCAGGCGCGTAGCTCAGTTGGTTAGAGCACCACCTTGACATGGTGGGGGTCGTTGGTTCGAATCCAATCGCGCCTACCATTAAAATTGACAAGTATCAATTGATGAGCACTGTGCCTTCAAACAGTGCTTTTTTATTGATCCCCTATACACTTCTTCGTGCAAGGTATGGGGAATATCGGCGGACATGCAAAAGCCTTATGCCTATCGTTACCTTGCCGGATGGCAGTCAGCGTGAATACCCGCAATCGCTTACCCTGGCAGAGGTGGCGGCGTCTATTGGTCCGGGGTTGGCGAAGGCAACATTGGCTGGCCGCGTCGATGATGTGCTTGTCGATACCACCTTTTTGATAGAAAAAGATGCCCGTGTCGTTATTATCACTGATCGTGATGCTGACGGCCTTGAAATTATCCGCCATTCCTGTGCCCATCTGCTCGCCCATGCTGTCAAGACCCTCTATCCTGATGTCCAGGTAACGATTGGCCCCGTCATTGATGATGGCTTTTATTATGACTTCGCCTTCAAACGTGCATTTACTCCGGACGATCTGAGCAAGATCGAGCAGAAAATGGCCGAACTGGCAGCTGCCGACTTGCCTGTCCTGCGGGAAGAGCGCAGTCGTGACGAGGCCATTGCCTTTTTTGACGCGATAGATGAGCAATACAAAGCCGAAATCATACGTGATATACCGGCTTCAGAGACGCTTTCACTTTATACGCAGGGTGACTTTACCGATCTTTGTCGGGGGCCTCATGTGCCTTCCACCGCTCGTATCAAGGCCTTTAAACTAACCAAGTTGGCAGGCGCTTATTGGCGTGGCGATTCCAAAAACGAGATGCTGCAGCGTATCTATGGTACCGCATGGCGGACAAGCAAGGAGCTGAAAGGCTATTTGCATCGTATTGAGGAAGCTGAGAAGCGTGATCATCGGCGCATCGCCAAGCATCTGGATCTGTATCATACCCAGGAAGAAGCGCCGGGGATGATTTTCTGGCATGACAATGGCTGGGTCATTTACCGAGAAGTCGAACAATACATTCGTGAATTGTTGCGTCGTCATGATTATCAGGAAGTACGCACGCCACAGGTGGTTGATCGTAGTCTCTGGGAACGTTCCGGGCACTGGGACAAGTTCAAGGATGACATGTTTACGACTCATTCCGAGAATCGTGACTATGCCATCAAGCCAATGAACTGCCCTTGCCATGTGCAAATTTTTAATCAGGGCCTGAAGAGTTACCGTGATTTGCCGTTGAAACTGGCCGAGTTCGGTTCCTGTTTGCGTAATGAACCCTCGGGAACACTTCATGGTTTAATGCGCCTGCGCAATTTTGTTCAGGATGATGCCCATATTTTCTGTACCGAAGCACAAATTCAGAGCGAGGTTTCGGACTTTATCGACCTGCTCTTTGAGGTTTACGCTGATTTTGGTTTTACCGATATTATTATCAAGCTGTCGACGCGCCCGGATAACAGGGTCGGTGAGGATGACAGTTGGGACAAGGCTGAGCATGCTCTTGAAGAAGCCCTCAATAGCAAGGGACTGGGCTGGGATTTGCAGCCGGGTGAGGGGGCCTTTTACGGTCCTAAAATCGAATTTTCTCTCAAGGATTGTCTGGGACGCGTCTGGCAGTGTGGCACTATCCAGGTTGACTTCTCCATGCCCGGACGCCTGGATGCGAGCTATGTCGCCGAAGATGGCAGTCGCCAGGTACCGGTCATGTTACACCGTGCGATCCTTGGCTCTCTGGAACGTTTTATCGGTATTTTGATCGAGGAACATGCCGGCCACTTCCCGCTCTGGTTGGCGCCTGTACAGGTTGTCGTCATGAATATCACGGATCGGCAGGAGGCATTTTGCCGCGAAGTTGGTGATTTTCTTCGCCAATACGGAATACGTGCCCGTGAAGACTTGAGAAATGAGAAGATTAACTTTAAAATCCGCGAACATACGTTACAACATGTGCCTTATCTGCTCGTCGTCGGTGACCGCGAGGTAGAAGGGCGTTCTGTGGCAGTGCGTGCGCGCAAGGGCGAGGATCTCGGGGGAATGCCACTGACTGGCATCCTCAAGCATCTGCAAGCCGAGATAGCGTGCCGTGGCCATATGCCTTTGGAGGAATAGAAATCGCTGCTGATAAACAACTGAGGACTAACGAGGCGGTGACCGCCCCTGAGGTTCGGCTGATTGGAGCTGATGGTGAGCAGGTCGGGGTCGTTAGCCTGGCTGATGCCCGTCATGCGGCTGAAGAGGCGACGCTTGATCTGGTCGAAATTGTACCCAACGGTGAACCACCTGTCTGTCGTTTGATGGACTACGGTAAGTTCATCTTTGAAGAGAACAAGAAAAAGCAGGCGGCCAAGAAAAAGCAGAAGCAAACACAGGTCAAGGAAGTCAAATTCCGTCCAGGGACTGATGAAGGGGATTACCAGGTCAAGATGCGTAATCTCGTTCGTTTTCTTGAAGGCGGTGACAAGGCCAAAGTGACGCTGCGTTTTCGCGGCAGAGAAATGGCCCACCAGGATCTTGGTATCAAACTCCTGAAGCGTGTCGAGGAAGACCTGAAGGAAATTGGTACGGTAGAGCAGTATCCGCGTCTGGAAGGGCGGCAGATGGTTATGGTCATCGCGCCACAGACAGGGAAATCAAAAAAACGCTAGTGATGGACGCCATGCAGCGTCATAAATTTTTTTTAGATTTGGAGTGAGAATAGATCATGCCGAAAATGAAGACACACAGTGGTGCTGCCAAGCGCTTCAAGAGAACCGCTTCCGGCGGTTTCAAGCGTAAGCAGGGGTTTCGCAGCCACATTTTGACGAAAAAAAGCACCAAGCGTAAGCGTCAGCTACGTCGTGGCGCGATGATTTGCGCGGCCGATTCCGGTCTCGTCAGCAAGATGTTGCCGTATAGCTAATTTTTCTTTTAGGAGTCAGTCATGCCAAGAGTCAAGCGAGGGGTTACGGCCCGCGCCCGTCACAAGAAAGTTCTCGAACAGGCCAAAGGCTATCGGGGACGTCGCAAGAACGTTTATCGTGTTGCCGTACAGGCCGTTACGAAAGCCGGTCAATATGCCTACCGTGATCGTCGGCAGCGCAAACGCCAGTTCCGCAGCTTGTGGATTGCCCGTATAAATGCTGCTGCACGTGAGTGCGGTCTCAGCTACAGTCGTTTCATGAATGGCCTCAACAAGGCTTCGATTGAAATTGATCGCAAGGTATTGGCCGATATCGCTGTTTTTGACAAGGCTGCGTTTGCTGTTCTTGCCGAGAAGGCTAAAAGTGGTCTGACCGACTAGGGTTTTCTTTCGCTCAGGCGCAGCCATTAAGGTGCGCCGGGTGCGTTATGAAAACAAGAAATTGCGATAGCAGGTGATTATTTATTAGATTTGATGCTGCTATCGACCGTTTACTGGAGAGGAAAGGCCATGGCCTTTCCTTTTTTTGTTGATTGTTAGCCGGGGAAGCGATGTGCAGCAGTTAGAGAGTCTGATTGATAAGGCCGAACGCACGGTCAATGGCGCCACAGATCTTGATGCCTTGAACGAATATCGAATCCGTTTTTTGGGTCGCAAAGGGGAACTGACGGGCTATCTGAAAGGGCTTGGTGACGTTCCTGTTGCTGACAGACCTAAGTTTGGGCAAGCGATCAACCGTGGCAAACAGCGTTTGCAGGCGGCCATCGATTTACGCCAGGAGACATTGCAGGAAGCGGCCTTGAAAGCGCGTCTTGCGAGTGAGTCTATTGACGTTACCTTGCCTGGGCGCCAGCAGGGTGTCGGTGGCTTGCATCCTGTTACACAGACGATGATGCGGATTGAAACGCTGTTTCGTCAAGGTGGTTATGAGCTTGTTGAAGGGCCAGAAATCGAAGACGACTACCATAACTTTGAAGCACTCAATATCCCTGCAGACCATCCCGCACGCGCGATGCACGATACCTTTTATTTTGATCAACATACGGTATTGCGCACGCATACTTCACCGGTTCAGGTGCGTGTTATGACAGAACAGCAACCACCGTTTAGAGTGATTGCACCGGGAAAGGTGTATCGCTGTGACTCTGATGTAACACATACACCAATGTTTCATCAGGTCGAAGGTTTTATGGTCGATGAGCAGGTGAGCTTCGCTGATTTGAAAGGCGTGGTCAGTGATTTTCTGCGTCTGTTTTTTGAACGTGATCTGGCGGTTCGTTTTCGCCCTTCTTATTTTCCTTTTACCGAGCCTTCTGCTGAAGTCGATATTGCCTGTGTTATCTGCGCTGGTGACGGCTGTCGTGTCTGTAGTCAAACAGGCTGGCTGGAAGTCATGGGATGCGGCATGATTCACCCGCAGGTGCTAAAAAATGTCGCTATTGACGGGCAAAAATACAGCGGTTTCGCTTTTGGCATGGGTGTTGAGCGTTTGGCAATGTTGTATTATGGAATCAATGATTTACGTCTGTTTTATGAGAATGATTTGCGTTTTATTGGGCAGTTTTCGGATGCTGTTTCGAAAGGTAAGTCACGATGAAGTTTAGTGAGCAGTGGTTACGGGAATGGGTTAATCCTGATATTGATACGGATACCCTTGGTGAGCAACTGACAATGGCCGGGCTTGAAGTTGAAGCCATTGAAGCCGCAGCGCCTTTTTTTGATGGCATTGTCGTTGCCCGTATTGTTTCCTGCGCCGCACACCCTGAGGCTGATCGCTTGCAGGTTTGCCAGGTTGATGATGGCCGGGATGAAACACTCACCATCGTCTGTGGTGCTGCCAATGCCCGCCCAGGGATAACCGTGCCATTGGCTCGAATCGGTGCCCAGTTACCCTCGGGAATGGTGATCAAACAGGCAAAATTGCGGGGTATGGCATCCTTTGGCATGCTCTGTTCAGCCGCAGAACTCGGACTTGTTGAGAGTGCCGAAGGCTTGCTTGAATTACCCGCTGATTGGCAGCCTGGTACGGTTATTCAGGATGCTCTTGAGCTGGCTGATCAGTGTATTGAGATCGGCTTGACGCCGAATCGTGGTGATTGCCTCAGTATTGCCGGCATTGCCCGTGAAGTGGCGACAATTAATCGCCTGCCTGTGTCGGCTCCGGCGCTGACTGCCGCGCCGGTTGAGATTGATGATGAGCAGCGCGTGGTGGTGGATGATCGTGCAGCCTGCCCGGTTTACTGCGGCCGCGTCATTCGTGCCATTGATGTCAGTAAAGCATCACCTTTATGGTTGCAGGAACGCCTGCGTCGAAGTGGTTTGCGCAGTATCAGTGCTGTTGTCGATGTGACTAATCTGGTGATGTTGGAACTTGGCCAGCCGATGCACGCCTTTGACCTGGATAATGTACAGGGGACTGTTTATGTGCGCCGCTGTCGTGAGGGTGAACAGCTGACTTTGCTTGCTGGCCGTGAAGTAGCATTGCAAGCGGATACCTTGGTCATCGCCGATGATGAGAAACCATTGGCCTTGGCCGGTATAATGGGTGGTGAAGACAGTGCTGTATCCACTGACAGCGTCAACATTTTTCTTGAAGCGGCACACTTTCGCCCGGCAGCAATTGCCGGCAAGGCCCGTGCCTACGGACTGCATACTGATTCGGCTCATCGCTTTGAGCGCGGTGTCGCGGCAAGCTTGCCAGAGCAGGCAATCGAACGGGCGAGCACATTATTACTGGCGATTGTGGGGGGACAGGTCGGGCCAATGACAACGGTTGCTGATACGAACTTGCAGCCGCAGCAGGCACAGGTGGCGCTGCGACGGTCTGCTGTCTGTCGCTTGTTGGGTGTTGATATCAATAGCGAAGAGATTGTTGATATTCTCAGCCGTCTTGGTATGCAAATGACTGCTGTTGGCGATGAGACATGGCAGGTGACGCCTCCTGACTATCGTTTTGATATTGCCAATGAAGCTGATCTGATCGAAGAATTGGCACGCATCCATGGTTACAATCAATTACCCGACAGTCGTCCTCTGGTGGCTGCTATCATGAGTCCGTTGCCAGCAGCACATGAGCGTCTGTTGCCCTGGTTGCGCCAGGCACTGGTTGATCAGGGGTATTACGAAATGATCAGCTACAGTTTTGTTGAACCGGAATTGCAAAAGCTGTTGGATCCCGAGCAAACACCCTTGTCTTTGGCGAACCCGTTGGCCAGTGATATCTCTGTTATGCGTACCAGTCTCTGGCCCGGTTTATTAACGGCGGCCCACTATAACCAGAGTCGCCAGCAACAGCGCATTCGTTTTTTTGAGATTGGCAAGCGCTTCAGGGGATCATTGGCTGAACGGAAAGAAGAAACCGTCCTTGCCTGTGCTGTTACCGGTGCTGTCAGCCCCGAACAATGGGGCGAGACAATGCGCCCGGCAGATTTTTTTGATCTCAAGGGGGATCTGGAAGAGACTTTGGGACGTTGTTTGTCACTTCGTTTTAGTGCCTGTGAACATCCGGCCTTACACCCGGGGCGGAGTGCTCAAATTACGGATGAAAGCAGCCAGACTATCGGTTATATCGGAGCACTGCATCCTCAACTGCAAGAAAAAATAGGCCTCGAGAGCGAGGTGCTGCTTTGTGAAATTTCACTGAGTGGTGTTGATACCAGCGCAGTGCATCATTTTCATATGCTTTCCCGTTTTCCTGCTGTCCGTCGGGATCTGGCTCTGCTTGTCGCTGCTGACTTGCCAACGGGGCAGTTGCAAGATGTGCTTTCGGCGGCTCTTGGGGAGCAACTTAAAGAAGTGCGGGTGTTTGATGTGTATCAAGGGAAGGGGATCGATTCAGGTCTAAAAAGTGTTGCTATTGGCTTGACGTTTCAAGACATTTCACGCACCCTTACTGACGATAATATTGATAATATGGTGGCCGCTGCATTGCAGGCAGTGACGACACAGTGTGGAGCAAGACTGAGGGATTGAAGATGGCATTGACCAAAGCAGAGATGGCAGAAAGACTGTTTGAGGAATTTGGTCTCAACAAGCGTGAGGCTAAGGATCTCGTGGAGATGTTTTTCGAAGAGATTCGCTCTGCTCTGGAAAAGGGCGAGCAGGTAAAATTATCAGGATTTGGTAATTTTAATCTGCGCCACAAGGGTGAGCGTCCTGGCCGCAATCCGAAGACGGGAGAAGAAATACCTATCTCCGCACGTTGTGTTGTTACCTTCCACCCAGGACAAAAATTGAAGGCAAGGATAGAGGCCTATGCTGGCTCAGAGCAGCACTGAGGAACTACCGGCAATTCCCGGTAAGCGGTATTTTGCTATCGGTGAAGTCAGTAAGCTCTGTGGCGTCAAGCCACATGTGCTGCGTTATTGGGAACAGGAATTCCCACAACTGGAGCCTGATAAAAGGGCAGGTAACAGACGTTACTATCGCCGCCAGGATGTTTTGCTCGTCCGCGAAATTCGCTCACTGCTCTATGACCAGGGTTTTACGATTGGCGGTGCCCGGCAGCATCTTGGTAAATAGGAGACAAAGCCTGCGTTAAGTCGTCATCGACAAATCATTCACCAGCTGCGTGTCGAGTTGGAGGATGTACTGCAAACCCTCAAAGGCTGAATAGATGCCTGGTGATGAGCAGGAGGGGCAAGGCTACGATTGGTATGTGCGTCGTGGTGGCAAGATCCATGGCCCTTATCCGGAAGGCATTATTGGCAGTTATCTAATTCTCGGTCGTATTACGACGGACGATGAAATCAGTCATGATCGCCAGCACTGGTTACCATTGGCTTCTTACCCAGAATTACTTCCCGATATTTTCGCTGATGATGATATTGACCCGGATCAATTAATGGCTGCCAGACGCTGGCATGATGAGCGTCGTTATCTTGACCGACGGATGTCGGAAGATACTTTGCCGAAGAGAAGCGAACGTCGGCGCAACGCCGACCGGCGGGAAGCAAGCGCTGATGAAGCCCGGCGGCGGCGCATGACGCCGGTATTTGATGCTGAGCAGGATTCTCGACGGCGCCAGAAAGACCGGCGGCGTTCATTGGTCGCTGGAATTGTTGTTTTAACGGTGATCACTTTTGCTTTCATTTGGCAGCAAAACAGCGATCAACAGATCAATGATGAAGACCGTGATTGTTCCGCTCAGGCGGCGCCGGGCGTTAATTGGAATCATTGCCAATTTCAAAATGCCCTGTTAGCGGACGCTGATTTGACCGCTGCCCGTCTTTATAACATTAATTTGCAATCGGCACGCTTGATGGCGGCTAAATTTGTTGATGCCGATCTTTCCTATGCCAACCTGAATGGTGCTGACCTGCGTGGCAGTGATCTGCACAGGGCCCAGTTAATTGGTGCTGACCTGCAAAATGCTGATCTCCGTGGCAGCAAATTCTGGCGTGCAAACCTTCTCTATGCTGACCTGCGTGGCGCAAAGATCGATGATATTGAACTTGATGGAGCACAATTAGGGCATGCTATCTGGACGGATGGTCGGCTCTGCGCGTCGGCTTCAATCGGGCGTTGCATGAATGAACCTAAGCCTACCCTGGAGAACCGATGAATTTCGAGAGTGTTGATCGCGTACGGGCGATTTCCTGGCGCGACGATTGTTTGCAATTACTTGATCAACGTTTGTTACCACAGCAGGCGACCTGGCTATGCTATAACACAGTTGCTGATGTTGCCACGGCAATTCGTGACATGGTTGTTCGCGGTGCCCCCGCGATTGGTATTACGGCTGCCTACGGGGTTGTCCTTGCTGCCCGCCAGCGCTTTTCGCTGTCAGCAGGTCATTGGCAACAGGCGATAAGTGAGGATCTGGATATTCTGGCGGCCTCACGACCGACCGCGGTGAATCTTTTCTGGGCCTTGGCCGTGATGAAAGAAGCGATTGCCGCATTGCCCGCGAATGATGATCCTGTAGCGGCACTGCTGACCTTAGCCGACAAGATTCACAATGATGATTTGCATGCCAATCGTCGTATGGGTGAGTTGGGTGCCTCATTAATTAAAGATCCCAGTGCTGTGTTGACACATTGTAATGCCGGTTCGTTAGCGACGGGTGGTTTTGGCACTGCACTGGGGGTCATTCGTGCCGCGACGGCGGGCGGAAAAATTACCGCTGTCTATGCCGATGAGACGCGCCCCTGGTTACAAGGTGCGCGCTTGACGGCCTGGGAGTTGCTCGAAGACGGCATTCCGGTGACATTGGTGGCCGAAGGTGCGGCAGCAGCCTTGATCCGTGACAAGAAGATTGAGTGGGTGATTGTTGGTGCGGACAGAGTGGCGGCCAATGGTGATGTGGCGAATAAGATTGGCACTTATAGTCTGGCTGTCAATGCGCGCTATCACGGCATCAAAATGATGGTTGTCGCGCCGACCTCGACCATTGATATGGCGACGATGACAGGTGCTGATATTCCCATTGAATCACGCACTGCTGATGAATTATTGATGCTCTCCGGGCAGCGTATTGCCGCTCCTGGGGCGCAGGCCTGGAACCCTGTTTTTGATGTCACTCCGGCAGAACTGGTTAGCGCCATTGTGACTGAAAAAGGCATTGTTGAAAGGCCCACTACGGCGGCTATGCGGACTCTAATGGGCCGCTGATTTGCCAGAGGCATTGTCTTGCTGTCTGTGCCTTTCTTCCCTCCTGACAATTGTTTCTCGCGCGGCTTGATCATTGTTGTGTTGAAGCCAGTGCAGAAAATTCTTTTTTGCATCGCTGCTGTCTTTTCCCGGAGAGAAAGAGAAAACGGCGATTGTGCCGCTACCTCGGGATTGTTTTTGCACATCCTGTCGCAAAAACGCCTCGCTTACGCGGCAGCTTATTCCTTTTGCCGCGATCGTCCTGCGTCCGCCCCGTCTTCGCACAACATTACCCACTTCGTGAGCTCGTCGCGCTCAACACGGCTACCTCAATGACTCGACGCCGCCCTAAAGCTGGCTGTGCCTGCTACGCCCATCGATAAACACCGATGGACTACCGAAGACCCAGACCAGCGGCGGCTATCGCCGACTACTCGCCCTCGCTGTTCGCTCTCCATGGCTCGCAGCGATTGAAGGCCGTTTTTTGACCGCGGTGAACCGACTGTGTCCACTCGCCATCGCCCGTTTCTGGTGCAATTCCCGACTCTCTGACTCTGCTTGGTGCAAGAAGAGGCATGATCGTTGTTTTTTTGTCTTTAACGTGTTGATTTATTGCACTATAAATCATGGCATCGAAATTGCATTGACATCAGCCGTGCGCAGGCACACCCGATGAAATTTGAACAATTATTGTTATTGATAACTTTACTGAGACGAGGAATCTAGATATGTCCAAAAAAACAACAGTTCTTGCTGTCGCCCTTGCTGGTATCTTTTCAGCCAGTGCTGCTCAGGCAGAACTGAGCGGCAATGTCGCTGCCAGTTCCGATTATGTCTGGCGTGGTATTACCCAGACCAATCATGCTTCTGCTGTGTCAGGCGGCATTGATTATGCGCATAGCAGTGGCCTTTATGTCGGTGGCTGGGCATCAAATATCGCTGCCGATACCGAGATCGATTTGTACGGTGGTTATGGCTATGAACTGAGTAATGGCCTTGGTCTCGACGCTGGCTATATTGCCTACGTTTATCCTGCCAACACCATTGCAGATTTCAATGAAGTTTACTTTGGTCTCAGCTATGCCATGGTGAGTGCCAAGGTTTCCTATGATACCGATAACAAGGATATCTATAGTGAAATTGCCGTCAGTCACAGTACCATGGGCCTTGACCTTGGCTTTCACGTTGGCAGTTATACCTGGGATCAGGAAGTGATCGGCAGCAAGGAAGACTACATTGACTATAACGTCAGTGTTGGCAAGAGCGTTGGCGAGTGGGCCTGGACGGCAACCCTGAATGGTGTTGACCAGGGACTTGACGGCAGTGACGTCAATGTTTTCCCTTACTTCAGCATCTCCCGTTCGTTTGATCTTTAAACACAGCGGGAGTCATCAGCCATCATAGGGTGATGGCTTGACGACTCTGCTTCCTCCTGTTGGTTATTGTTGGCTGACAGGAGGATTTTTTTTGTCTTTTGCTGCCGCGCGGTGCTTGAAATACCGCCAGAGGGCACTATCGGGAATATCCTCACCACTGTTTAGATAGGTCAGTACCTTGTCATTGTGCAGGCAAAGGCGTTGTTCGGTGAGAGCCTGGCTCTGGCCACAAAAGAGCAGACAATCGCCCTCATTCAACAGCAACTGATTTTTGGGCAGCAAGCGTTTTCGTTGCTGCTGTACGTGTAGCAATGCTTGGCAGGGCAGGTTTTCGTCACGATTGGAGGGATCACGCAGGAGGTCTCTGAGAGTGATTGTTTTACCCTGCTGCATGGCTCTGTAGATTGCCGGGGTTTGTTGCTGGTTGATTGTTAATTCCCATGTCTCGGGTTGGCGCACACCGATTTTATCGATAAGCATGCGGTAGGTTTGCTCCGCCCAGTCATCTGACTGACGCCGGCTGCGGGCAAGAAAAGTGGCCAGCAGCGGCGATATCAAATGTCCAAGGCATTCATGGGCAATAATCTGTCCCGATTGCATAGTCAGATTGGCATTGAATTGCTGAAAGAGCATTGAATTGTGGCGCCGGTTTTTACGGACAACGATAAAGGCATCCGGGTTGAGCTTGCGTGC
>JALWQD010000343.1 GCA_026994735.1 Gammaproteobacteria bacterium
GTGGTACTTTCTGCTGTTTCTGCTGTTTCTGCTGTTTCTGCGGGTTGCTTGGCGCTGCCATCAGCGTTGACCCATTCATTGCCTTCCCAGCCATCGGCCTCATTCCATTCGCCTTTTTTGTCACCGCTGGAATCGACCCATTCATTGCCTTCCCAGCTTTCACTGTCGTCAGCTTCATCTCCGGCCCATTTTTTCCAGTTACCACCGCCTTTTCCGGCCCATTTAGTCCACCATTGCTCTTGCTCTTCTTCCTGACCACCTTCCATGCTGCTGCCGGTGTATTTAAGGAAGACATCATCGAGCGTGGGACGGGCCAGGGACAGCGTCTTGACTTCAATGTCATGTTGCCCGGCGATGGCCATGATTCCGGGGATGCCGCTGGCCCCATTGTCGACATAAAGGCGGACAGTATTCCCTTCCCAGACAACGTCCTGAACATAGTCTTCAGATAAAACCTGATGAGCAAATGCTTTTTCCTTGTCGCCAGCCTTTTCAAACTCGACTGCGATAGAGTCGCCCTTAATGGCGTTTTTCAATGCTTCGGGGGTGTCTGTGATCTGGATGCGACCAGCGCTGATAATGGATACGCGGTCAGAGAGACTGTCGGCTTCTTCAAGGTAGTGAGTTGTCAGCAGAATGGTCAGGCCATGTTCTTTGTTTAACTTTTCAATATAGCGCCAGAGAATCTTGCGGCTGCGGATATCTAGCCCCAACGTCGGCTCATCAAGAAAGAGAATGCGCGGGCGGTGAATCAGTGCTGAAGCAATATCGAGTTTACGTGCCATCCCGCCCGAGTAGGCGCTAACAGGTTTATCGAGGCTCTTGGTGATTTCAAAGTAACTTGCCAGCTCTTCAATGCGGGTATCGATTTCTGCGGATTTCATGCGGTAAAGGTGGCCCTGAATGCGCATGTTTTCTCGTCCGGTAAGGAAATAGTCAACCCCTGTTTGCTGGGCGACGACGCCAATTGTCCGGCGCACGGCCTGGGGATCTCGGTCGACATCAATGCCGCCAACAACGGCCTTGCCTGAATCAAAGCCAGAGAGTGTCGAAAGGACACGTATGGTCGTGGATTTGCCCGCACCATTTGGACCCAGAAGGGCCATTATCTCGCCTTCATGGACGCTTAGCTCCAAATTATCGACAGCTTTGAGATCGGGCTCGTATATTTTTGTTAGTTGCTTGATTTCGATGGCATACTTATCGGTCATGTTTATGGCCACTGTGGTGTTGAGGATGACATGAGGGAGAGGAGGACTCTCCAGCCTTTTGTTCAGTCTATTAATAATAGAGTCGGCTGTTGCCGATTGTAATGGTCGTCTCAAACAGCGTCGGCTATTCTAGCCTATTTATCGCTGTTATGGTCGATTACTTTACATAAATGTGTTTTCAGTGGGTCAAACGGTTGTTTGTGGGGACAATCAGGGAGTGATTAAATGGATGTCCTGTTGCAACAGGGATTGTTGGCCTGAACAAAATTCAATTGAGTATTCGCGCAAACGTGGAGAAGGCATGAGAGCTGCTATCGATCAAATCATACCTATAGATAGGTGTGTTGGGCTTATTCTCAAACATTCAGTGTCGAAGTGATGAGCCGGCATTTAGTCGGACCTGTGCTGGCCATAGAGTCATCCTGTGATGAGACAGCGGCAGCTATTTATGATGCTGGCGCGGGCGGTTTATTGTCTCATTGCCTCCATAGCCAGGTTGCGCTGCATCGTGACTATGGAGGTGTTGTTCCCGAGCTGGCATCACGTGATCATATTCGCTATGTGCTGCCGTTGATTGACCAGGCATTGACGGCGGCGGGAGTGAATAACGAACAACTGGCCGGTGTCGCTTATACGGCCGGGCCAGGATTAGTCGGGGCCTTGATGGTTGGTGCTGCTGTCGGTCACTCTCTGGCGCTTGCCCTTAATGTGCCGGCAATTCCTGTGCATCACCTTGAAGGTCATCTGTTGGCGCCGATGTTGGATGCGCCGGCACCCGACTTTCCTTTTCTGGCATTGCTTGTGTCCGGTGGCCACACGCTGCTGGCCAGAGTTGATGGCTTGGGACGTTATGAAATGCTTGGGCAAACACTGGATGATGCTGTTGGCGAGGCCTTTGATAAGACCGGCAAGTTGCTTGGTCTGGGTTATCCGGGGGGAGCGGCAGTGGAGGCATTGGCGCTGCAGGGGCAGGCAATGCCGCCCTTTCCGCGTCCGATGACCAACAGGCCGGGGCTTGATTTTAGCTTTAGCGGTCTGAAAACACATGCCATGGTTGCACTGGCAACATTAGGGCAAGATCGCTGCGCAGATATTGCCAGGGCCTTTCAGGAGGCCGTTATTGATACACTGCGCATCAAGTGCCGTCGGGCCTTGCGGCAAACAGGTCTTGACTGCCTGGTCGTTGCCGGTGGCGTCGGTGCCAATGAGTCGTTGAGGGCAGCTTTGAAGCTGATGGCTGTTGATGAGGGCGCGCAAGTTTTTTTTCCGCGCCCGGAGTTCTGTACCGATAATGCGGCGATGATTGCCTTGCTGGGCAGTTTGCAATTGCAGGCCGGCTTGTTTCCAGCCTCGGCAAGCTTTGCGGTGAAGCCAAGATGGCCGTTAATGTCGTTGAGAAGATGAGATACTGGTATTGCCAACAAGTTCCCGCTTCCGCAGCTTGCCGGGTAATATGAGGCCAATCTTAAGCTTCATTTAAGTAAAACCCCCTGTTTTGCTCCGTCATTGGATTGACGCGCAGGCTTGTTCTGGGGTAATATTTACGCCACTTACCTGCAAAGCACTAACAAGACCAATAAGCGATCAGGAAGTATCCCATGGACGAAAGATTGTTTAAGAAGGATTTTAGTAGATAACTACTAAACATCCATTTATTAGTAAGGGGATATTTGAAATATGAAGATTCGTAATGCTATTAAGTTTGCTGTAACGGGTGCTCTGGCTGCTGCTCCTATCGCTGCCTTTGCTGCTGCTCCTGCTGCTTTTGATAACTACACCCAGGACGGCGCTGGTAACATCACTTCTGGCAC
>JALWQD010000344.1 GCA_026994735.1 Gammaproteobacteria bacterium
CTGTATCTGCCGCTTCCGATCCTTTGTTACCGGCCTTGGTACCGGCTCTCTCGATCGCCTGCTCAATAGTATCAACAGTCAGCACACCAAAGGCTACAGGTATATCATGACGAACCGCGATATCTGCGAGACCGCGCACACAAGAACCGGCAACATAGTCAAAGTGCGGTGTACCGCCGCGGATGACTGCTCCGACGGCAATAATCGCATCAAAACGACCGGAAGCAGCCAGACGCTGGGTCACCAGCGGCAGTTCAAAAGCGCCGGGTACCCGCACCACCTCAATCGTTTCACTATCGATACCCGCACGTTGCAAGGTATCAATCGCACCGGCCTGCAATTGTTCAACAATAAAACTATTGAAACGAGAAGCCACAATCGCGATACGTGCGGATATTGGCTGGCGATCTCCCTGAATAATTTTCATAACGACTCCCGGCCACTTTCTGGCTCACTACTGGTAACATACTCGCTCACTTCGAGACCGTAACCGGACAATCCATGCAGACGCAAGGGCGATCCCAGAACGCGCATCTGCTGAACACCCAGCCCGACAAGAATCTGCGCGCCAACACCATAGGTGCGTAAATCATGAAGCGGTTCTTCATTTCCCTGTGACGACAAGCAGCTAGCGTCATCTGATGATTCATCCTGAAAAGTCCGAATGCGCCGCAACAAGGCATCATCACCGCCCTGGCGTAACACAACAATGACACCCGCCCCCATCCTGACGACCTCACGCATCGCCGCAGACAGTGTCCAGCGACCCTCTCTTATCGGCAGTTCAAAAGCATCGGTGACCGGATCCTCCATATGAACCCGAACGGTGACCGTATCATTTTCCTGCCAATCACCATGGGTCAGCGCAAGATGAACACGACCATCAATGGCATCGCGAAAGGCATGTAAAATAAAATCACCCTGGCGTGTTTCGATGGGACAATGAGTCAATCTATCGACACTACGCTCATGATCCAAACGATAGCGTATCAGGTCTGCCACCGTCCCCATACGCAAATTGTGTTCAAGGGCAAAACGTTCGAGTTCAGGACGGCGGGCCATGGAGCCATCATCATTAAGAATTTCAACGATCACACTGGCAGCCTCAAGGCCAGCCAGACGCGCGAGATCACTCCCTGCCTCGGTATGCCCCGCACGCGTCAGAACCCCTCCCGCCTGGCTCATCAAGGGAAAAACATGGCCCGGTTGAACCAAATCTTCGTGTAGCGCATCCGGGGCAACGGCAGCACGAATAGTCAACGCCCTGTCAGCAGCAGAAATCCCGGTAGTAATCCCCCTTGCAGCATCGATAGAAACGGTAAAGTTTGTCTCATGTCGAAGATCCGTGTCACCGCACATCAATGGCAAACGCAGATGATCACAACGCTCTCTCGATAAAGTCAGGCAAATCAGGCCACGGCCGAAACGGGCCATGAAGTTAATATCTTCCGGACGGACGCAGGCAGCAGCCATGATCAAGTCGCCTTCGTTCTCACGATCCTCATCGTCAAGCACGACAATCATCTTGCCCTGACGGATATCCTCAATCAATTCCTCGGATGTAGCAAATGGCATGGTGTTATCCCTGACTCCTGGACAGACTCATAGCAATGACTCAAAGCGACTCGCGGTTAGCGCGCTATCGCTGGTAGTGGGGCCTTCTTTTTGCTCACTCAATAACCGTTCAAGGTAGCGCGCCAGTAAATCAACCTCAATATTGACACGCTGGCCTTGCTGCAACTGACCCAGGGTTGTCATCGTCATAGTATGAGGAATTAAATTGATTTCGAGTTGATTCTCGACAACCTTATTGACAGTCAGGCTGACGCCATCAACAGTTAGCGAACCCTTGGCGGCAATATACCGTCCCAGTGCAGGGGGCATTTCCAGGCGCAAACGGTATGACTCGCCAATGGCGCTAAAGTCAATAACAGCCGCCATTGCATCAACATGGCCACTGACAAAATGCCCGCCCAGACGGGTCGTCGGTAACAATGCCCGCTCAAGATTGACAGGATCTCCAAGCGCCAGCGTGCCCAGCGATGTGCAAGACAATGTCTCTGCCGAAACATCAAGGGAAACCCTATCACCGGCCCGTTCAACGACGGTCAGGCAAACCCCGTTAATGGCCAGACTATCGCCCAGCCGGGGCAATTCATTGCCCTGCCAACCGGTTGCTACACGCAAACGCAGATCCGCACCATTTCCTTCACTGGCATCAATGCGGCCAAGTTTTTCGATCAAGCCACTAAACACAAAGACTCCTTAATCCTATCCATTGAATCATTTCTCGCCCCTCACCGGCCTCGCAATCAGCCGCCAGTCAGGGCCAACCGCGCGACAATCAACAATGCTAAGTTCGGGCGTATCGGCCAATGCCGATATCCCTGGCAACTGCAACAGCCCACGGGCCCCGTTACCAAGTAAACGTGGAGCCATATAAAACCAGAATTCATCGATCAATCCGTCAACGAGTAAAGCGCCAGCCAATGTCTGCCCCGACTCGACAAGCAAGTCGTTGACGCCGCGTTGAGCCAGCGAACGGATCAAAGCCGGCAATTCAATACGCCCCTCGCGAGTCAGCGGTAGCGGCAGAAACTGGACATGATCAAGCTGTCGCAGTGATGGCTCCGGCAGAAGACAATCCTCACCATGGGCAATCACTGTTTGCCCGGGCAAATGCAGCAAGCGCGCTGTTGCCGGCATGCGCAGACGACTATCACAAACAATCCGCAATGGCTGCTGGGCAGCATCGACAGAGGGTAATCGCACAATCAGTGACGGATTGTCGGCAAGCACTGTTTCTATGCCCGTCATGATCGCCGTACTGCGGGCACGCAAATGCTGAACATCTTGCCGTGCTTGTGGCGAGGTAATCCACTGACTTTCTCCACTGGCCATCGCAGTACGGCCATCCAGTGACATCGCCATTTTGCAGCGAACCCAGGGACGCCCCACACGCGTACGCTGTAAATAGCCCGGGTTGAGTGCCTCTGCCGAGGCCTCAAGCAGACCACTATCGACAACCAGGCCGGCTGCCCGTAATGCACTCACCCCCTGGCCGGCAACCCGCCTGTCGGGATCCAGCATGGCAATCACCACACGCCGAATTCCAGCCGTAATCAGCGCTGTCGTACAGGGCCCGGTGCGACCAAAATGGCAGCAGGGCTCGAGTGTCACATAGGCCGTGGCTGCGGCGGCACGGGCACCGGCCATCTGCAAGGCAAGTATCTCGGCATGAGCCGTACCGGCCCGCTGGTGCCAGCCTTCCCCAACCATCTGACCATCGGCAACGATGACACAGCCCACTGCCGGATTAGGAGCCACGGTGTCTATTCCGCGGCGGGCTAAAGACAGAGCCCGTGTCATCCAGCGGCTATCTTCCGCTGTCATTAGGTCCCTTCTTATTGCCCGTGACCCGGCCACGAATACCTTCTTTCTGAAGTTGTTCTATCTCGTCGCGAAAGGCATTGATATCCTGAAAGTGAAGATAGACTGAGGCAAAGCGAATATAGGCCACCTCATCCAGCTGACGCAACTCAGCCATCGCCCATTCACCCAATTGCCGCGCAGACACCTCGCGTTCGCCCAGCCCATGAAGACGTCGCTTGATCCTGTCGATCGCAGCCTCAATAGCCTCGCTATCGACCGGGCGCTTTTCGAGCGAAATCTGGAAACCATGACGTAATTTTTCTTCATGAAAGGGTTCGCGACTGCCATCGCCCTTGATGACACGCGGATAGACCAGTTCGGCAATTTCAAAGGTCGTAAAACGCTCCGAACATGTTTGACAAGCACGGCGACGGCGGATAGCACTCCCTTCGCTGGCCAAACGTGTATCAATGACCTTCGTGTCACTTGCGGCACAAAATGGACAGCGCATTCGCTACTCCGCCTGCCTGTCTAGTTCAGTGAGGATAGACCGGGAAACGGCGGCAAATCTCGACAACCTGCTGACGTACACGCTCAAGAGCCTGCTGATCATTGACATCATCAAGGATATCGCACATCCAATCAGCCAACTGCTCAACCTCTGTCTTGCCAAAACCACGTGTCGTCACTGCGGGCGTCCCGACCCGAATACCACTGGTCACAAAAGGCGAACGCGGATCATTGGGAACACTGTTTTTATTAACAGTAATATTGGCCGCGCCAAGAGCAGCATCAGCATCCTTGCCAGTAATACCCTTGGCAATTAAATCAACAAGAAACAGATGATTATCGGTACCACCCGAGACAATTTCATAACCACGATCCTGCATCCGCCGAGCCATTGCTCTGGCATTGGTGACGACCTGGCGTTGATATTCGCTGAAGCCAGGCTCGAGCGCTTCCTTAAATGAAACCGCCTTAGCGGCGATAACATGCATTAAAGGCCCTCCCTGTGAACCCGGGAAAACCATCGAGTTGATTCTCTTTTCAATCTCTTCGTTTTTCTTTGCCAGGATCAGCCCACCGCGTGGCCCACGTAAAGTTTTATGTGTCGTCGTTGTCGTAATATCGGCAATAGCAACAGGACTGGGGTAACAGCCTGTTGCCACTAGACCAGCGACATGAGCCATATCGACAAACAGATAAGCACCGACACTGTCGGCGATTTCACGAAAGGTCAGCCAATCAACAACACGTGAATAGGCACTAAAACCGGCCACAATCATTTTCGGTCTGTGTTCGCGAGCGAGGGATTCGACCTGGGCATAGTCAATCTCTCCGGTACTGGGATCGAGACCATACTGCACGGCATTATAAATTTTCCCGGAAAAGCTCACCTTGGCACCGTGTGTCAAATGACCACCATGGGCCAGACTCATCCCGAGAATGGTATCTCCGGGCTGTAACAAGGCCATATAAACAGCAGCATTAGCCTGGGAACCCGAATGTGGCTGAACATTGGCATAATCTGCTGAGAAAAGTTCGCACGCCCGATCGATGGCTAGCTGTTCAACGACGTCGACATGTTCACAACCGCCGTAATAGCGTTTGCCCGGATAACCTTCAGCATACTTATTAGTCAGCACAGACCCTTGCGCCTGCATGACCCGGCGACTGGTATAATTTTCGGAAGCAATCAGTTCGATATGATCTTCCTGACGCTGTTCTTCCGCTTTGATAGCAGCCCACAGTTCATCATCAAACCCTTCGATCTTCATCTCTTTCGTGTACATGGCTCTCGCTCTTGCCCAGCAGTTAGTTGACACCCCCTACGAGAGGGCCGTAAAACCGCGCATTGTAACCTATCAGGGAAGTTCCGCACAGCGGTAAAGCAGACAGATTGGGTACGTACCCTCAGCCCTTATTGGCGAGATGAGGGCGCGTCTAATAATTTCTTCATCAGGACATCAATATCCTTACGCCGAAATTCACCATATTGAAGCTGGATAATATTTCCATGGCGATCAATCGCGACCGTAAAGGGTAAAATTCCCATATCGTTACCGTAACTACGGGCAACCTCGACAGCCTCATCGGTACCCACCAAAATGGGATAATTAAACGGGATGGCCATACCGTCCATATAATCCCTGACCGTTTGTCTCTCTTCGAGGGCAATACCCAACAACTGCAGGCCGTCATTCTGGAATTGTCGTTGCACGTCAATAAAATCAGGGATTTCGCGACGACAAGGCTCACACCAACTGGCCCAGAAATTAATCACCAGGGGCTTGCCGTCCCATTCACTCACCTGCCGAGGCAAACCATCAACATCGGTCATTGTAAAATCAGGACGGTGCTTCTCGGTATTAACCTCAGAAGGCGTTATTGGCGCATGCAAGGCTTCATCAATGGCAGACTGATAAACATAGTTATAGGCAAAAACACTACCGGCAAAGACGATAACCATAATTAAAATATGAACAGGTTTCATGTCGGCTCGGCACGGCCAATGGCCAAACGTATCTGTTGCATGAATTCCTCGGCGGTAAAATAGCCAACCAGGCGCTGCTGGCTCAGTTCATTTCCCTGACGATCAAAGAACAGGATTGCCGGGGGACCAAAAAGCTGATATTGCTTCAGCAAAGCCTGGTCACGAGCATCGTTATCGGTAACATCCGCCTGTACCAACTGCACACCTGCCAATGCGGCATGTACACGCGGGTCAGAAAAGGCATTTGCCTCCATACGTTTGCAGTCAATACACCAGTCGGCGTAAAAATCGACCATCACTGCGGCACCCCGTTCGCTGGCTGCCCGGACCACCGATGCCAACCCTTCCAGTCCCTTGATGCGCTGAAAACTGAGCGCAGCCGTCGTATCTTCCTTGCTCGCACTGCCACTGAGAGCAGCCAATGGCTGGAGTATATCCCGACTGCCACTGGCGACGCCGATCAACAACATAATGCCCCAACTGAGCAAGACTACGGCAATCGCCTTCCATAGTTTCCGCCAGCCACTAATCCCCTCGGGAAGACGATCAAAGCCACCCATGTAAACGGCAACGGCAATCACCAGGAAGGCCCAAAGAAAGAGCGTCACAGCATCAGGGATAATGCGCTGTAGCAACCATATCGACAATCCCAGTAACATGACACCAAAGACCGGCCGGATAATATGCATCCATTGCCCGGCTCGTGGCATCCATTTACCTGCCGATGCGCCAAAAACCAGTAACGGCAACCCCATCCCCAAGCTCATGGCAAAAAGAGACAAACCACCCACCCAGGCATCCCCCTGCAAACCTATATAAATCAGGATCCCTGCAAGTGGCGCGGCCACACAAGGGCCTACAATCAAGGCCGAAAGCAAGCCCATAACTGCGGCTCCAAAATAACTACCACTCGCTTGACGCTGGCTGATAGCATTCAGGCGTGTCTGCAGAGCCGATGGCATCTGCAGCTCGTAAAAACCAAACATCGACAATGCCAAGACAACAAAAAACAAACTAAAACTGACCAAAATCCATGGATTCTGAAAGGCAGCCTGAAGATTTGCCCCAAAGAGCCCGGCAATCACACCTGCCCCGGTATAGGCTAGTGACATGGCCAATACATAGCAACTTGTCAATGCCAGGGCTCGACGGGAAGTTACGGGCTTCTCCTGACCGACAATAATCGCCGACAGAATGGGTAACATAGGCAGAACGCAGGGAGTAAAGGCAAGGAGAATCCCGGCCAAAAACAGCATACCCATATTTGCCAGCAGGCTATTTTCTTGCAATGAACGAACGATCTGTGCCTGTTCTGGCAAATTCTCCGGCGTGTTCGTCAGGGTACTGTTAGCTGCTGCCGCTGACGGCAGAACAACATCAACCCATTTCTTCACCGGTGGATAGCAAAACCCATCGTCGGCACACCCCTGGTAACCAATCTGCAAGCGTAATGGCAAGCGTCCGCCTGGCGATCGCTGTACAGGAATGGTGACATCGACAGCATGATAAAAAACTTCCAACCGTCCAAAACTAGGGTCATCCTTGATCTTTCCCTGACGCGAAAAAACAGCCTCCGACAAACTGCTTGAAGCAGTCCCTTCAGGCAAAGCAAAGGCAAAATTTCGTCGGTAGAGGTAATAGCCATCGGCTATCTGCCAATGAGCGACAAGTGTCCGCCCATTGCTGGCATCGACACTGAGAATAAATGCCTTCTCTGGCGGCAGAAATGTTTTTCCTGACGAGGTCATACCAAGTTTTTCACCAATACCGGCAAAAGAATCCAGTATCCCGGCATGGACAACAGCTTGCGGAAACGAGAAAAGGCAGATCAGAACCAATACAGGTAATCGTTGCAGGAAAATAGTCATCAATGTCATCTCAATACTCACACTCCAGTCATCGTGTCTATCCAGTGCAGATATTCAGGGAGTCCCGTATCTATAGCGACCCTTACTATCTCTGGAAGTTCATATGGGTGATTATGCCGGATACATTTTTCTATTGCGTCATAGCAATATTCCCGACTTTTGATCAATAACAAAACCTCAGTGGTAACTTCACGCTGCCCTTGCCAATGATAGTATGAGGTAACGTCGGCTAAATGGCTGACACAAGCCGCGAGCCGCTGATCAAGGAGTTGTTCTGTGATCAACGAGGCTGTCTCTTTATCTGGACAGCTGGTCAAAACAAGACAGTAACTCCCCATATCACCTACCCTCTGAAAGAATTAAACACGCTACAAACAGAGAAATAGATCACCGAGCCTCTTGCCAGCAGTCAAACTCCCTGACAGCTATAGCGCCTTTGCGAGATGATATAGTAGAGAATAATTGATAGATAGCCTGTGCGCTCGCCAAAATGCCACATAGACATGCAAGCGCACTATCCAGTCATCAAAATCACTTGCCGGGAAGACATTCTATGCTACAGGCGCTGTTACTCATATTTTTAACCATTCCACTGCTGGAAATTTACCTGTTAATCAAGGTCGGCGGCATGGTAGGAGCGGTTCCTACCATTTTCATGGTCGTTTTTACTGCCGTCGCCGGAGCATTTTTGATCCGCATTCAGGGTATCAGCACCATGAACCGTGTCCGCACGATGCTATCGCGAGGAGAAATGCCCGCCATTGAGGTCATGGAAGGTCTGGTATTACTGGTTTCCGGGGCACTCTTGCTGACTCCCGGCTTTTTTACCGATACACTGGGATTTCTGGGGCTGGTGCGCCCACTCAGAATCAAGCTGATTCTCGCCTTCATGCAGCATCAGAATGGTGGCCGCCAAGGCCCGCCCTTTGTGGCACCAGACTCCCCCGACCATCAAAAGAAGACGATCGAGGGAGAATATTGGCGCAATGACGATGACCGCCGGTTATGAGGCCTGACCAATAGCAAGCGCCTGTTTGCTGGCAGCAATCGTATTCAACAGTTCACTAAAAGACTCGCTGAATTGACGCACACCCTCCTGTTCAAGAGTCTCGGTAATGTCATCAAGATCGATACCAAGATCACTAATCCTGCTGAGAATCTGAGCCGCGTCGGCTACATTCGCCTGCAGGCGCAACGCCGGTTTGCCATGATCACGGTAAGCATCATAGGTCGCTGGCGGAACAGTATTGACCGTATTCTCGGCAATCAACTCTTCGATATAAAGGACATCGCTGTAGGCAGTATTTTTTACACCTGTACTGGCCCACAGTAATCGCTGGGATTTTGCCCCGGCTTCCTTCAGCGCAGCAAAACGTTCACTGTCAAAACGCTCCTTTCCAACCATATAAGCAATGGCAGCATTAGCAATCGCAGCACGGCCGAACAAACTTTCAATCGCCTCGCGCTCAGAAGCAGAGCTCGCCTGCTCAAGTCGTTTTGACAATGCCGCGTCAACCTTACTGTCGACGCGACTGACAAAAAAGCTCGCCACCGAAGCAATATCATCGACGGGCAAACCTTGCCGCAAGCGCGCTTCGAGACCAAGCGTGTAGGCAGCTGCCACTTCTTCATAACGTGCAACCGAGAAGAGTAATGTCGCGTTGACATGGATACCCAGGGCAATCAGGGCCTCAACCGCAGGGATACCTTCCTGCGTTGCTGGCACCTTAATCATCAAATTAGGACGATCCACCAGGCTCACCAGTTCTTTTGCTTCGCTAATCGTAGCATCGGTATCATGAGCCAGTTCGGGACTAACCTCCAAGCTCACCATGCCATCTTGATGGCCACTTTTTTCATACACTGGACGCAAAATGTCCGCTGCATGCTGGATATCGTCAATAGCCAGGCGATAAAAGAGTGCTTTTTCATCGAGACCAGGAGATTCGCGCAGCAAAGCAGCGAGTCCTTCCTTATAACTTGGATCATTGGCAATGGCTTTGGCAAAGATCGTTGGGTTGGATGTCATACCGGCCAATCCGTCTTCTTCAACCATTTTCAACAGACGTCCATCGAGCAACATCGCCCGCTCAATATTGTCATACCAGATGCTCTGACCCTGGTCTCGTAACTGCCGTAAAGGGTTTACCATTTCGTACTCTCCTCAAAAATCTAAGCAATGGATATCTGTCGAATAACGACGGGATTCTCAACGATATTGGTCGTCCTACTCTGTGACGACAGTCACACATCCGACGATCCAGCAAAAACACCGTTTAATCGAACCTTAAGCCTTATAGCGGCCATTTGCGTCCTTTCATGACCCCTTTTAAGGGCTAATAAAATGACTACATCATCTTGTTTTAAAAAGACAATCCCCTCATCATAAGTATTGACAGCAAAGCGCTGAAAGAGTTTCTTACGACCATCGCTGAACAACAGCCCGGCATGAAAAGAGCTTCCAGATATGTTACAATTTGCCGCAAGATATAGTTGAAATGACGTCAGGACAAGCCCTTCATCTAAGTGGCTGCCTGTACTGCCACAAGCAAGAGGTCGTTCTATGTGTCCTTGCTCTAAACAGCTACGCTCTACATCATTGCTTTGTTGTCTGCTTTGTCTGTTGTTTTCGCCATTCCTTACAGTACAGGCAAGTGAAAGAACCGCAGCAGGATCAAGAAACAATAAATCTGCACTTATTTGCATAGAAGCCCTGGGACGATTTCAAGCCTGCTTGCCTGCAAGCCTGTTCAAGGCACGTACCAATGAACAGAACCTGGCAGACAGCTATACACGACTGGCAACAAGCGGCTACCGCCAATTACAACTACGTAAAGGCTGTGACTCGGCAAACAAGCTGAGTCAGCGAGAAAAACGCCGACGAATTATCAATTCCTTACTCGGCACGGAAATACCTGATCTCAGCTTGCGCTACAATGGTCTCAAGCTAGGTTTGGATATCACTACCGACCTGACCGGCATCGAATATAATGGTGTCCGTCTCGATTATTCCTTCTGCTGGTAATTCTCAACACCACTGGATCCTCCGCTGCCATCACTGGGCAGCTTATGTTACCGTTAGCCATGTTTCCTCTGCAAAGCTTGTCATGGCAACAACCGTAAGGCATATCTGCAAACAACCGCCCTGCAATTACGCCCGATGACAACCGGATTGCATCCAGTTACCCCCTGATGGTGTATTGCCAAGGATTCCTGTGACATATCTCATTCAGCGTTTTTTTGCCATCTGCCTGCTCCGTGCAGGCCCTCAGAATCTGCCTGATAACCCATTCCTGATCACCTTAACCGTCATTGCCTATCTCATCGCGGGACTTTTAATCACGACGCTGCAACAACCGCTGGTTATCTCCCTGGCCCTGATCGCCGTCGATTTCACGCTTCTTAGCGTCCTCCTCTACTTGTTACTTTGGTCCCGCCAGCAGCTACCACGCTATCGCCGCAGCATCAGTGCGCTCCTGGGCAGTGGCGCCATTCTGGAAATCATCGCTCTACCTATCATTCGTTGGCAACAACAGGTCAACATTGAGAGCACTTTCGTCTCCAATTCACTGCTTCTCTCTTCACTGCTCCTCTGGATCTGGCTGTTCTGGAATGTCATCGTTGTCGCTCATATACTGAAGCAAGCCATGTCAACACGTTTTATCGTCGGCATGAGCCTGGCGATCTTCTACCTCTACCTTTCATTCCAAGCCAGCGGAATGATTGTCAAATCTCTTGGAGCTTAACCCGTGCATATACATATCCTAGGCATCTGCGGTACCTTTATGGGAGGCTTGGCCAGGCTAGCCAGCGCCCTCGGCCATCAGGTCAGCGGCAGTGATGAAAACGTCTATCCGCCCATGAGTGAGCAATTACAGGCTGCGGGCATCCAACTGCACGAAGGTTATGACCCGGCACAGATCGACCCAGCAACCGATATCGTCATCATCGGTAATGCCCTCTCACGGGGTAATCCCGCTGTTGAATATGTTCTCAACAGCACCCTTGCCTACACCTCCGGCCCCGAATTCCTGGCTCATTATATCCTTCGGGATCGCTGGGTA
>JALWQD010000345.1 GCA_026994735.1 Gammaproteobacteria bacterium
GGTTGACAGTCGGTGGGCAATGACCAGTGTCGTGTGTTCCGCTGCCACCTCCCGCATGGCGGTCAGGATGGCCTGTTCGGCGGCAGAATCGAGTGCCGAGGTGGCTTCATCAAAAATGAGAATGCGTGGCTTTTTAAGGATGGCCCTGGCGATGGCGATGCGTTGCTTTTCACCGCCCGACAATTTCAGGCCACGCTCTCCAACGATGGTCTGATCCCCTTCAGGTAAGGATGAAATGAAGTTTTCAAGATGGGCCATACGAGCAGCGGCACTGACTTCCTCCGCACGAGCATCTGGGCGGGCATAGGCGATGTTGTAATAAATCGTATCATTAAACAGGACGGTATCCTGGGGCACGATTGCGATAGCCTGGCGTAGGCTTTGCTGTGTGACGCTACGGATATCCTGTCCATCGATAAGAATTTGACCGCTGTCGATATCATAAAAGCGAAAGAGCAGGCGCACGAGCGTTGATTTACCGCTGCCACTGTGGCCGACGACGGCCAGTCGCTGTCCGGCCGGGATAGTCAGCGAAACATCTTTAAGGATCGGGCGAGCAGCGTCATAGGCGAAGTGAACATGGTCAAAGCGAACCTCGCCCGTCGGGACTTTCAGCGGTTGTGCTTCTGCCGCTTCAGCGGTTTCAGAATGCTGCTCGAGAAGAGAAAACATTCGCTCCATATCGGCCAGGGATTGTTTGATCTGGCGGTAGACAAAGCCGAGAAAATTCATGGGAATGAACATCTGCAGCAGGTAGGCATTAATCATTACCAGGTCGCCGATGCTCATATTGCCGGCGACAACGCCAGCACTGGCCATGTACATCAAAAGGGTGATGCCGCTGGCAATGATGGCACCTTGACCGATATTTAACGATGCCAGTGATGTCTGGCTGCGGATAGCCGCTTGCTCCCATTGGCGCAGGTCAGCATCATAACGCCGGGCTTCATAGTCCTCGTTGGTGAAGTATTTGACGGTTTCGTAGTTCAGTAAGCTGTCAATAGCCTTGGTGTTGGCGGCAGAATCGAGGCGATTCATTTCGCGCCGAAATTTCATTCGCCATTCGGTCATGACCAGCGTGAAGAGAATATAAACAACGGCAGTTGCGAGTGGTACGAGTGCGAACCAGAGGTCGTAATGACTGAAGAGTATAGAGGCAATCAAGGTGATTTCGACAAGGGTCGGTATAATATTGAAGACCAAGAAATTCAGCAGAAAGGCAATGCCACGGCTACCGCGTTCGATATCCCGGGAAACTCCGCCTGTTTGCCGGTCGAGATGAAAGCGCAGGCTGAGCGCATGGAGATGCCTGAAAACCTTCAAGGCAACATGGCGGATGGTGCCCTGGGTGACCTTGGCAAACAGGGCATCACGGAATTCGGCAAAAAAGATTGATGCAATCCTGACACCGCCATAGGCAAGGATCAGGGCGACAGGTAGTACCAACGGTCGATTGGCGCTGATATCAAGGCTGTCGACAATTTGTTTCAGCAGCCAGGGGACAGAAACAGTGGCCAGCTTAGCGAGTAATAATAATGCCAGAGCAAATGCTACACGTTGACGGTACTGCCATAGATAAGGGAAC
The DNA here is from genome assembly GCA_026994735.1 of Gammaproteobacteria bacterium. Classification (GTDB taxonomy): domain Bacteria; phylum Pseudomonadota; class Gammaproteobacteria; order SZUA-140; family SZUA-140; genus RI-283. The sequence goes on from JALWQD010000345.1 coordinate 1,586, forward strand.
AGGCTCGATAAGGTTTGCCAATCTTTTCGGTTACCATTGTCCATGGGAATCTTCCGCTGGCCACACGACGGGATTGTCTACTGAGCGGAAAAAAACCGTCTCAATGAGTGCAGTGGCTATTTTTTCGCCAGTATAGGCCTGAATGCTCTATAATTATCTATTTGGGCGCTGTTTTCACGCATTACTTTTGTTTGTTGTCTTGAATCAGGCGAGAAAACCCCCATTAATGGGTTGCGGTCAATATCCGGCGATGTGCGACATACAGCGCCTCTGCTAGTCGCTTGTATTGCGAACTATTCGACCGTTCTCTGATGAAAATTGATGGCAGCAAAATATTTGCTGCCAAGTGAGGTTGTGTCATGCCGATTTATGAGTATCGTTGTACGTCTTGTAGTCATCAGATGGAAGCACTGCAGAAGATGAATGATGCACCATTAACTGAGTGTCCCCAGTGTAGCAAGCCGACACTGGAGAAAAAGATATCTGCAGCTGCTTTTCGTCTTAAGGGCAGTGGCTGGTATGAAACAGATTTTAAGGATAAAAAACCGGCCAAGAAAGAAAACAACGGCAAGGGCGAGTCTGCCTGTAGCTCGGGCACTTGTTCGTCGACAGCGGATGCTTGAGTATAAGTTTGGTCTGTTGTGCCGATGACCCTGCGTCGATATCTGATTGCTGGCCTGCTTGTCTGGCTGCCACTGGGCATTACCGTATTGGTGATTCGTCTGCTGGTCGACTTTATGGACCGGATATTATTGCTGATTCCAGCCGATTATCGTCCGGAGGCCGTTCTCGGCTTCGCCATACCCGGTTTAGGCGTTGTGTTGTCGATTGCCATTGTTCTCCTGACGGGCGCTCTGGTGGCGAATTTTTTCGGTCGTCGGTTGGTTGCCCTGTGGGAGTCGTTACTGGCCAAAATTCCCTTTGTCAGAACGATCTACGCCAGTGTCAAACAGGTCGCGGAGACCTTGTTTTCGGATCAGAATCGTTCTTTTCGCCAGGTATTATTGGTTGAGTATCCCCGCAAGGGCTTATGGACGCTGGCATTTCATACCGGTTCCGAGGTGCGCGAGGTTTGTGACAAGACAGGGCATGATTTGATTAATATCTTTGTCCCGACAACGCCGAACCCGACATCCGGTTTTTTTATCATGATTCCACGGGAAGATATTATTCCCCTGTCGATGAGCGTTGATGAGGCGATCAAGATGGTTGTTTCGCTCGGTGTCATTGTGCCGGACAAGGCGCAATTGATGAGCGCAGACAGGGCGCAGGTAAAACCGCCAGGGTAGTGCCTTTTGCTGTCGTCTGGGCCGCTGGCTTTGCCTGTTACGGCGTCGTCTTGGCGGTCATGGCTTGCATCAGGGCAGCACAAGCCGTACCCTTCCCTGTTTTTCGTAAACTCCCTGGCAGCTGGCTGGC
>JALWQD010000346.1 GCA_026994735.1 Gammaproteobacteria bacterium
CCACTCAAGCAGGTGCGGATGGCTGACAATGAAGCGGCTCAGGTAACGGCTGGCCGAGAGAACACCGATCAGCCAGTCAAGGGCTCCACGGTGGCTTGCCAGCAAGTCTATCCAGTTGGCTCTGCCGGCTATGTTTGACAGCAGGTCAGCAAAGGCATCAAGTGCTTGCTGGCCATGATAGTCATTGATCCAGCGAGGCATGGCAATGGTCAAAATTGTCCGTACCTGGCTGAGGCTTCTTTCCGGCAGCAGGCCTCGGTCGAGTGTATTGCGAATGCGTGCAAGAATAGTCTCAAAAGACTGTTTTTGTTGTTCATTGATGGCATCATATGTTTCCCAGGGTGGCTTGTAGAGCCAGTCAATAATTGCTGTCTGCATATCTTCCAGAGGCAATACTGATTGGCGAAAAAACGTGTTTACGAGCTGGCTGTGAGAGCGCATGGTGGAATGAATGTCTGTCATTGCCAGTGCCGCCGTCAGGTAGGCAGTATAATCGTCGGGCAAACGGTGGGTTTGCTCGCCCTGGCGTGCCTGAATGGCATGTTCCAGTCGTCGCCAAAAGGCATAGGCCTGTTGCAGCATATGGGCGTCTGTCGCACTGATACGGCCACACTGGAGCAGCGCCAGCAATGCTTGTTGGCCTTCCCGTTGACGCAGGTCGCTTTGTCTGCCGCCATACAGAAGTTGCAGTGATTGAATTGAAAATTCGATTTCGCGGATGCCCCCATGGCCACGTTTGATGTCGTAGCCACTGCCTAGTGGTTGTTTGCCAGCTTGAGCATCGATACGCCTTTTCATGTCGGCGAGGGCATTGACGGCACTGTAATCGAGGTAACGGCGGTAGATAAAGGGAGTAATTTCCTGGCAAAAATGCTCGCCAAGTGAGCGATCTCCGGCAATCGGCTGTGCCTTGATCAGCATGGCTCTTTCCCATGTCTGGCCGTAAGCCAGGTAGTGATTCAGGGTGGCTTCCAGGCTTAATGCCAACGGCGCGCCATCGCCACCGGGACGCAAGCGCATATCAACCGGCCAAACCCGGCCATTACGGGTTTGTTCGCTGAGTAAACGAATCAATGTGCGGGCAAGCTCGGCAAAGTATTGCTCGCCTCCCAGTTGTTTACGCCCTCCCGACGTTTTGCCTGTTGCTGACCAAATGAAGAGCAGATCAACATCAGAGCCTAAATTGAGTTCATTGCCTCCGAGTTTGCCTAGACCGATGACAGTAAAGCGACCATTGGCCAGCCGGCCTGACCGTTTGGCTATAATTTCCCGGGCACAGGCGAGGGCTTGTTCTATCAAGGCGGCCGCCCACTGGCTGATCGCATGATAGGACTGTTCGATATCGCCCTGCAGGGCCAGCTCCCACCAGATGAGGTGGCGTAACCCTTGTTGCTTGCACTGACGCAATTGTTGCATAACCAAAGATTGATCTGCGCTGATTGTTGTTGGGCGCCAGGGGGGCGCTGCAGAGGGCAAGCTGGCTCCTTCAATGGGTTGGCAGAGTTGTTGCCAGTCGCTTTCAGTGAGATCGAGAGTCAGACGCTGAAAGAGAGGTGAAAGGGCAAGCAGGCGGCGAGCGGCCTGGGCCATTTCAGGGCTGAGCAAGGACAGTTGGTCATGATTCGTCATGGAAACCTTGATGGCTCTTTTGGCACAGGACATGGCTTCATATTGGCGCCAGCGGTTCGTTTCAATCGTTGTATGAGTTACCGCATGAAGGTGTAGTGTATCATCCTGAATTGGTCGCGTATGTGCTGACAACGTCAGCTTGAGGGCTTATGAAATATCTTTGGCTACTGCTTTATCTGCTGGTCTTGTTATGGTCAGGTATTGCACCAAAAGATCGTTTTACCTGGTTTCTTGAGGTGATCCCGGCTGTTCTTGCGTTCATTGTGGTGATTGTCAGTTATCGCCGCTTTTGCTTGACGCCACTACTTTATATCCTGATTTTATTGCATGCGGTTATTCTCATGATTGGTGGCCACTACACCTATGCTGAGGTTCCCTGGTTTAACCATTTGAGTGAATGGATGGGCTCAACACGAAATAATTTTGACAAGCTTGGGTATTTTGCCCAAGGTCTCGTACCGGCGCTGCTGACGAGAGAAATTATTCTCCGCAAGGGTGTCATTGCGGGTCGTCGATGGCAGAATTTTTTTATTCTCACTTGCGCCCTTGCTATCAGTGCCTGCTATGAATTAATTGAGTGGTGGGTTGCCGTGGTAAGCGGTGAAGATGCTGAGGCCTTTCTTGGGACGCAGGGTTATATCTGGGACACGCAAGCCGATATGGCAACAGCGCTGTTGGGAGCTGTCGTGGCATTGTTATTACTGAGCCGCTGGCATGACCGGCAATTGCAGGTATTACGTTCGCGCTAATCAATCCGGCTTGCCCTGATAGTGAATAATACGTCGTATTTGCTGGTACCTGTTTGCCAGGAGATGCTGCCATTATTAACCCGGCCACAATATAGATCGTGTTCAGGGCTCCAGGCGTCACTTGCAGGCAATGGTGGTTTGGCCAGAGTGACAACGCCGAGCTGGGAGACACCTGGAGCCCCTAACCGATTGATGATTAAAGAAAGGCCACCGTGTGCTGCCGCGCGGACTGCGTTATCAAAGCTTGCAGTAGGCCCACTACAACTGCGCTTTGATGCCTTGCCGCACAGCGGCACACGGTGGCTGAATACGATCTATATTGTGGCCGGGTTAATAGCTATCGCAAGCAGAGAAAATCTTGTCGCTTGGACACACTTCGGGTAGCAGCATGGTCAGGTTTTGTGGTCGTACTGCAATGTTTGTTTGGCGCCGTGGTGTTTGCTGCGTTGCTGTCGTGTTGTCAGGGCGAAAAAAAGGCCGCCTCGAAAGGCGGCCTTAGTGGCATTGTTGTCGAAGACGACAGGATTAAACGGAATAGTACATTTCCAGTTCGTAGGGATGTGTCCGCATACGCAGTTCCTGAACTTCTTCACGCTTGATCTCAAGATA
>JALWQD010000347.1 GCA_026994735.1 Gammaproteobacteria bacterium
GGTTGCCGGTCTGCTTCGGAGCACAGTTTTCGCCTTGCTTTAACGGTCGTGGTCGGTCGGGTTCGGGATCGGCAATCGTACCGGTTGCAAGCGGTGTCTGAGCGCCGTCTGCGCCGCCGTTATCTGAACGCTTGTCACTTTGTTCGTTCATCGTCCTGGTCTTCCAGCTTCGGCCCGTTCATAGGCGGCGACAATCCTGGCCACCAGATCGCGGCGCACAACATCCGATGCGGTAAAGCGGATCCGCGATATTTCGTCGATCCCCTTGAGATAGCCGACCGCTTCGATCAACCCTGATGCCTGTCCTTTTGGTAAATCGATCTGGGTTGGATCGCCGGTCACCACCATTTTGGAATTTTCACCCAACCGGGTCAAAAACATTTTCATTTGCATCGTTGTGGTATTTTGCGCTTCGTCAAGTATGACAAAGGCATTGGCCAATGTGCGCCCGCGCATGAAGGCCAGCGGAGCGACCTCAATAATACCAGCTTCGATATCTTTTTCGACCTTTTCCGGCGGCAGAACATCATATAGCGCGTCATATAGCGGACGCAGATAGGGGTCTACCTTATCGCGCATATCACCGGGCAGAAATCCAAGCCGCTCGCCTGCCTCGACCGCCGGCCGTGATAGAATAATCCGATCGACCTTGCCGCGCTCCAGATAGGACGCTGCTGCAACCACGGCAATATAGGTTTTCCCGGTGCCGGCCGGCCCCAGCCCGAACACCAGATCATTTTTCTCAATTGCCTCGATATAGCGGCTTTGCATTGGCGTGCGGGCGGTCACAATGCGTTTGCGGGTGCGAATCTGTGCCATGCCGGTGGCTTGCGGCTTTTCCGAATGGGCGTGGCGAATGAGACCGTCAATATCACCGCGGCCAATATCTTCGCCGGCAGAAATCCGCTCATAAAGCTTTTCAAGAACCGTCTTGGCGGTTGCAATGCGTGCAACGTCGCCGCTCAAGGTAATGACATTGCCATTGGCATGGGCGTCGATGTCCAGTCGCTGCTCAATCTGTGCCAGATGGACATCATGGGGACCAAGCAAATGGGTGACGTGGCGATTGTCCGCGAAGGTGACAACGAGGCGTTGCGGATCATTTTCGGGCGCAGGCTGGCCGGAATTGCTTGTGTCAGAGTCGGTCAGGGACGGATTTGCCGTCTCTGAAACTGACGACGGATTTGCCGTCTTCGGGGCTGTAGCCCCTCGAACACCAGTCAAATGCTGGTCTCCTGTGTAAGCGGCAGCTGAAATAAGATGCACGCGGGTTATCGATTGCGAACACGGTAGCACATTGCGCATCTGCCCCCGAATCCGTCTGTTGATCTATTCATGGAATATCACTTTTGTCGATTCAGAACGGTGCCGACCGTGAAATATCTCTCAGCCGATCGGGGGCGATTGAGATAGAGGACCATCAATAAGGCAATATGGAAGCGTTTATGCGCCCGTTTTATTGGCAGTCATCCTGTTGGCATGTCATCATGCCGCCTTTATGACGTTGTCCGCCTTGATCACCGCGCCGGTTTTCAGGACGCCAGACAGGCTGTTGGGGCCAGCCGCTGTGATTTCTACGGGAATGATACGGCCCAGAAGGGCACTGTCCGCTTCGATATGAACCGGTTGCAGATAAGGTGAACGACCGATGATCTGGCCGGATTTGCGCCCGATCCGGTCGAACAGCACTGGCATAACGGTGCCGATACAGCCGATATTGAAGGATTTTTGCTGCGCGTTCAGTAGCGCCTGCAGGGTTTGCAGTCGCTGTGATTTCACCTCTTCGGCGACCTGGTCATCGATATTGGCCGCCGGTGTTCCCGGTCGCGGTGAATATTTGAACGAATAAGCCTGGGCAAATCCGACCGTCTCGACAAGATCCAGGGTAGCCTGGAATTCTTCTTCGCTTTCTCCTGGGAAGCCGACGATGATATCGGTCGAAAGGGCCAGATCGGGTCTGGCGGCACGGATCCGGCCAATCAGTTCGATATAGTCGCCGGCGCTGTGCTTGCGGTTCATGGCCGCCAATATGCGATCCGATCCGGCCTGGAACGGCAAATGCAGATAGGGCATCAGCTTGGGCTGGTCGCGGTGAACGGCGATCAGATCATCGCTCATGTCGCGCGGATGCGAGGTGGTATAGCGCAGCCGCTGCAAGCCCTCAAACCCGGCCAGTTCGTTGATCAGATCGGCCAGACTCCAGCTGTTCCCCTGCGGACCGGTACCGTGATAGGCATTGACATTCTGCCCCAGCAAAGTGAGTTCGACGATACCGCTGTCGATCAATTGCCGCGCTTCGGCCAGGATCGTTGCGACCGGCCTGGAAAACTCCATGCCGCGCGTATAGGGAACGACGCAGAATGTGCAAAATTTATCGCATCCTTCCTGAACGGTGAGGAATGCCGAGGTGGTCTTGGCGCGCTTTGGGCGTGCGGGTAGAAACTGAAACTTGTCGTCATCAGGAAAATCCGTAGCGACAATCTGCCGGGCTTCGCTCTTGGCACGGAAAATCAGTTCGGGCATGCGGTGATAATTCTGCGGGCCGATAACCAGATCGACGACTGGCGCGCGGGCAATGATTTCCTGGCCTTCGGCCTGGGCGACACAGCCGGCAATGACCACGCCTGTCGACTTGCCTTCGGCCCGGCGCGCGACCTTGATCTGGCGTACACGGCCAAGTTCCGAATAGACTTTTTCGGCGGCTTTTTCGCGAATATGGCAGGTATTGAGAACAATCAGGTCGGCTTCGTCGATATTTCTTGTCTCGCTATAGCCATAGGGCTGGAGGGCATCGCCCATGCGTTCAGAATCATAGACATTCATCTGGCAACCATAGGTCTTGATAAAGACCTTCTTGGACCCGGCCATAATTTTCTCTCCACCCACTTCGTCTGCCTGTGTCTTCTGCGACATTTTATCTAAATTTGGTTCCATTAGGGTTACCGGACGGTTTGGGCCGTTGGCGCGATTGTGAAA
>JALWQD010000348.1 GCA_026994735.1 Gammaproteobacteria bacterium
GCTCTGAGCGAGGAGACGAATCCATGAGCCGGTGCATTTTGGTCTTGCCGGGTGACGGTGTGGGGCCGGAGATCATTGCCGAGGCACTGAAGGTTCTGGCAGCAACCGAGACGCGTTTTCAGCTCGGACTGACAGTGCAAGAAGGCTTGATTGGCGGTGCTTCAATCGATGTGCATGGTGTGCCCCTGACCAATGAAACACTGGCTCAGGCCGCTCAGGTCGATGCCGTACTGCTCGGTGCCGTTGGCGGCTATCAGTGGGAGTCGCTCGATATTGCCATTCGCCCCGAAAAGGGGCTGCTCGGTTTGCGTGCCGGCCTGGACCTGTTTGCCAATTTGCGTCCGGCGATTCTCTATCCGCAACTGGCTTCGGCTTCGACGCTAAAACCGGAGATTGTCGCTGGGCTTGATATCATGATTGTACGCGAGCTGACGGGAGGTATTTATTTTGGTCAGCCACGTGGTATTCGCGTTTGTGATGATGGTCAGCGGGAAGGCTTTAATACCCTTGTCTATTCTGAGGCAGAGATTGAGCGTATTGGTCGTGTTGCTTTTACCACGGCGCAGCGCCGGCAGGGGCGCTTGTGTTCTGTTGACAAGGCCAATGTCCTTGAAGTGACTGAACTCTGGCGTGAGGTCATGACGAATCTGGGTCGCGAGTATCCTGATGTGGAACTCAGTCATATGTATGTTGATAATGCGGCGATGCAGTTGGTGCGGGCACCAAAACAGTTTGATGTCATGGTGACAACGAATATGTTTGGCGACATTCTTTCTGATTGTGCCTCAATGCTGACGGGGTCAATCGGTATGCTTCCTTCCGCTTCGCTCAATGCCGCCGGGCAGGGTATGTATGAACCTATCCACGGCTCGGCACCTGATATCGCCGGCCAGGGGATTGCCAATCCATTGGCAACAATCCTGTCGGTGGCGATGATGCTGCGACATTCACTGGCTTCTGCAGATGCTGCAGTGGCCATTGAGACAGCAGTGGCGACGGTCCTTGATAGTGGTTTACGAACAGCCGATATTGTCAGTGACGGGACGGAGCAAGTGACAACGGCAGAGATGGGCGATGCTGTGGCTGCTGCCATCAGGAAACAATAATCATATTTGAAGAGTAAGCAGACTATGAGCAGGAAAATTGATGTCGCTGTTGTCGGTGCCACCGGGGCCGTCGGAGAGACGATGATGGCGATACTTGAACAGCGTAATTTCCCCGTTCGGCGGCTGTTCCCACTCGCCAGTGCCCGTTCGGCTGGCAAGAAAGTGGTTTTTCGTGGTGAGACCCTGACGATAGGTTGCCTTGATGATTTCGACTTTTCACAAACAGCGGTCGGACTTTTTTCGGCCGGTGGCTCGGTCTCGGCCAAACATGCCCCGCGTGCTGCTGACGCCGGTTGTGTCGTCATTGATAATACCTCGCATTTTCGTTATGACGATGATATTCCTCTCGTTGTCCCGGAAGTCAACGCCGATGCTCTGGCGGGTTATCAGCGACGCGGAATTATTGCCAATCCCAATTGTTCAACGATTCAGATGCTTGTCGCCCTGAAACCGATCTATGATGCCGTTGGTCTCGAGCGTATCAATGTCTGCACCTACCAGGCAGTGTCCGGTACAGGCAAACTGGCAATTGATGAATTGATGGCTCAGTCAGCGGCGCTAATGGCTGGCCAGCAGGTGTCTTCCAATGTTTATCCAAAACCAATTGCCTTCAATGTGTTACCGCAAATTGATGATTTTGAGAGCAATGGCTATACCCGCGAAGAGATGAAAATGGTATGGGAGACTCATAAAATCTTTGCAGATGACGCTATAGCTGTTAATCCCACTGCGGTCAGGGTGCCTGTAGTCTACGGTCATTCTGAGGCGATTCATATTGAGACCCGACAGCAGATTGGGGTTGATGAGGTAAGGGCCTTGTTGTCGCAAGCGCCCGGTATCGTTCTTCAGGACGAATGCCGAGCAGGTGGATATCCGACAGCAATGACTGAAGCGGCGGGTAATGACCCGGTATTTGTCGGGCGTATTCGCAAGGATATATCGCATCCTCGTGGGCTCAATCTTTGGGTTGTTGCCGACAATGTGCGCAAAGGAGCTGCGCTGAACAGCGTCCAGATTGCTGAGATACTGCTTGAACGATATCTGTCCTGAGTTCATGCGGTAAACGGGCGGCGGGACGCCGAACACCGGTGTTAACCCGGTTTACCGGTATTGAAGGAGTAGGAAGATTGTTTAAACTGACACGCACCGCCGGACTCATGGTCCTCATTCTGTTGCCCACCCGGGGGATACCTCTTGGGCTGGGTGAAATTGAACTGCGCTCGGCACTTAATGAGCCGTTGAAAGCCGAGGTAAACCTGCTTGATGTTGGCAAGATGTCGGTCAATGACATCGTGGTTAATCTGGCCAGTGCGAGTGAGTTTGAACGTCTCGGCATTGACCGACCGTTTTTTCTGACGAGCTTGCAAATGGCTGTCCAGAAGACTGCTGGTGGCCGTGCTGTTATTCATCTGACCTCAGCGGCACCGGTCAAAGAACCTTTTCTCGACATGTTGCTGTCACTGTCGTGGCCAGAGGGGCGCATGGTTCGGGAGTACACCCTGCTGCTGGATCCGCCACTGCTGACGGAGGAAACGGCAGCCCCTGTCGTTGCTCCGCTAGCGGCATCAACGACTTCACCTTCATCCGCCCCTGTCCTGCTCGATCGCAACGGCGTCGCCGGAGGCCCGCGGAAAACCGTTTTAACAAGTGATGAGAACGGTCTCAGTTATGGCCCGGTGAAACGTAATGACACCTTGTGGTCTGTTGCAGAAGCGATGCGTGGTGAACGACCACTGACTATCTCGCAGGTGATGTTGGCCCTGGTTCGAGAAAACCCGCAGGCTTTTTACCGTGGTAACGTCAATGCTCTGAAGGCAGGCTATGTCCTGCGGATTGAGGATGTTGCTGCTATTTCCT
>JALWQD010000349.1 GCA_026994735.1 Gammaproteobacteria bacterium
TTGTTATCATCCCTTTATGGAGGAAGCCCCCCAATGAACGTCGATACGATACGCCAGATTGCCCGCTCAAGAGGACTCAAGGTCAGCAAAAGAAAGAAGGCTGAACTGATACATGACATGCAGAATGCCGAAGGTAACCAGGCCTGTTTTGCTACGGATCTGGTCAATAATTGTGGGCAAATGACCTGTCTCTGGCGCGAAGACTGCCTTAAATTGAATAAAAAGAAGTCATAAGGTTTTTCCTGCTTGGTCATTACCTCGCAGGGGACCGGCCACCAAGCCCCCCTTGCCAGGTCACTACTGGACAGAACCTGACGCTTCGCTTCGGCCACCACAACTGCTCCTCCGGCCATAACGCTGCCAGGAGCAGTCGCGAATCACCTTCCCCTCCGACTTGTCTCGCCGGAGGGTTCGCTGCAGCCGATGATTAAACCACTTGCAAGGGAATACTGTGTGACTGGCGAATAACCTGATTTTTCTCATCAAGGTAAACCAGTTTGGGTTCAAACCGGCTCATTTCCTGCTCATCCAAACTGCTGTAGGCACAAATAATCACCCGGTCCCCTGGATTGGCCAGGTGGGCAGCGGCACCATTAACCGAAATCGTCCTCGACCCCCGACTGGCACGGATCGCATAGGTGACAAAACGCTCGCCATTGGCCAGATTATAGATATGGATCTGCTCATACTCATGAATACCGGCAAGCTCAAGCAAGGCCTCATCAATCGCACATGAGCCCTCGTAATCGAGTTCCGCATGCGTCACGCAGGCCCGATGGAGTTTTGCCTTGAGCATTATAGATTGCATATTTCGCCGTCACCTGAACACTTAAAATAAAGGATGAAAATGGATAATGGCCACCGTCAACAGCGTAAAGTGAGCGACAATGTGGCAAGTTGGGCGATTCTATCACCCCCAAGCGCGAGAAAAAAGTTCTCTCGCCGGCATAAGGAACCCTCAGCATCGTAACCTGTCCAATAGCTATTGGTGGATGAAACCATCAATACCCATTAGCCAACGCAACCATAAAATACCGAATCTCTGTATCTGCGAAGCTATGTTCAACCCGAAAACAACCGCCGATAATGATGAGCAACTGGAATTCGTGCGGGTAAATCCTTATAATCGTGCGGAAAAGTATTACATGCTCGACAACTCATATGGTCAGCTAGGCTGGCCATATGAGAGAGTCTGTAACCCCCATATAGAAACAATAAACAAGGGTAGTCAAGCTTGAGCCAACCCGAACAATCTAGCGATCAAAGACCGCCAACCTGGACCGAGGATATCCTCTCGGTAATCCGGGAAATATCGGCGGCTGCTCCGACAGGCGAAGAAAACAAAAGCCAACTCGTCATCAGCCACCTCGAACAGCTGCTACTTGCTCATGAAGAAGAGCAACAAGAGCATGTTGGTGCCTTAAATAGCCTGTTACAGGCAATCCTCGAGCGCTGCCAACACGGTGCGCTTAATCCCGTTATCGTTGATTTGCTCTATAAAACACTGCAAAGACGCCCCTCACTGTATACATTGCGCTGCCTATCTTCCCAAATACAAGCCTTGCCGATAAAGACCGACAACCAAAAGTCCACCACGCAAGCACAGGAAAAAACCACGGGCAATCCAGCCATACTGCCCGTGGATAAGCCCTTGAAACAGCCAGCCACAACAGCGAAAATACCTGAGCCAAGGGCGACTCCCTCCAAGCCAGCGGTCACGACAGCGGAAAAACCGACCACAGCAAGCTTTATTGAGCAGCGCCACTGGTCATCAAAGAACAATCAAAATGACATCGGCATCACCGCCCCTAATCTGCCTGATCAAATTGTCAGCAACTTTGGCCTGCACAGTCTGCAAAAGACACTGGAACGCCAACTCTCCGATGTCCTCGAACAAAACCGAAATTTCGGCACGCTCCTGCAAGTGGAACAGACAACCCTGAAGAACCTTGAGGGTATTGCCGAGATCGATGTCCTGCGGCAAATCCTTGGTAATGAAATCGATCGCCTTCTTAATGGCCAGGGCCTCTTGCAAAAAAAACTCGACAATGCACTTAAATACGTTCGTATTCTGGAAACTGAAGGTGACGAGCTGAGCAATCAGCTCGCCCGCGCCCATAACCTCAGCCTCACGGACGAGCTCACCAAGCTGCCTAATCGACGCGCCTTCATTCGCACGCTTGAAGATGAGGTTGCCCGTGTACAGCGCTACGGCTACCCCTTGAGTCTGGCCTTGCTCGATCTCGATCATTTCAAAACAATTAACGATCACCACGGACACTCAACGGGCGATGAAGTCCTGAAAAGATTCAGCCGCTGCGCCTTATCGGCCTTTCGTCACCATGACATGCTGGCACGCTACGGAGGTGAGGAGTTCGCTGTATTACTGCCGAACACCGATATTTCCGGTGCCTTGCAGGCAGTACAGAAAGTCCGCTCACTGACGCAAGAAGCCTCTGTCCAGGTCGAAGAAAAAAAGAAGAAGATCTGTATGCCAACATTTTCTGGTGGCATCGTTCCTTACTTAGCGGGAGAAACACCGAGCGAATTTGTTGAACGGGCAGATCAGGCCCTCTATCAGGCCAAGGAATCAGGGCGTGACCGGGTCATTACCGGCATTCGCGTAGCCGCAGGAACGGCAGCGAATAGCGACGTCCAGATTCAGGAACAACCGGCCTAGAGAAGGCAAGCCCAAAAAGAGAGGCTGGGCAGGAACACCCACACCTCCCTCACTTCTTAAGATTACCAGGAACGGCCATTGATTGGCCCGAGAAAAGAGACTGCTGCGACCAGCAGGGCACGGCTTGCCGTTAGGGCAGAAACTGGCCTTCTCCTGTCTGTGACTGATCGGCGCCTTCTTTCTCGACAACGACGGGCATCATGTCTGTGCGAGAAATACCCAAAGCAAGTGCAGCCGTACTGGCAACATAGATAGATGAATAGGTG
>JALWQD010000350.1 GCA_026994735.1 Gammaproteobacteria bacterium
ACCGGCGGCAATGCGCTCAAATTCTACGCTTCCGTGCGTCTTGATATCCGCCGTATTGGTGCCATCAAGAAAGGCGATGAAATTGTTGGTAATGAGACCCGCGTGAAGATCGTCAAAAACAAGGTGGCGCCACCGTTTAAGCAGACAGAGTTTGAGATTTTTTATGGTGAGGGTGTGTCACGCGCAGGCGAAATTATTGCGCTTGGTGTTCAGGAAGGCCTGATTGACAAGGCGGGTGCCTGGTATAGCTACCAGGGTGATCGCATTGGTCAAGGGAAAGAGAATGTACGTACCTTCCTGAAGGACAATCCAGAAATCAGTGCTGATCTTGAAGCCAAAATTCGTGCCCTGCGCTTGCCGGTCAATGAGACGGAGGCCGCTGAGGCCGAGGCCTGAGCGCGCAGCTGACTTGGCGGCGGACGTTTCGCCACGGCAGAAGGCTCTCGATTTGCTCGCCCGGCGTGAGCATTCGCGCCGGGAGTTAGCCGACAAGCTTGGCCAGCGTGGCTATGACGAGGTCGATATTGAGGCTGTTCTCGACGACCTCGCTGCTGCTGGCTGGCAGAGTGATGAACGTTTTGCCGAGGCCTATGTGCGCGCACGCTGGCAGCGTGGTGAAGGGCCGCTGCGCATTGCCCAGGCCTTGCGTCAGCGCGGCATCAGCGCGGCGCTGGTCAGGGCCAGCCTGGAGCCGTTTGATATGCAGCACTGGGCTGTTGTTATTGAACAGGCCTGGCGTAAGCGTTTTGCCGGACAGTTACCGCAAACGGCGCAAGAAAAGGCAAGACAGCAACGTTTTTTACTCTCTCGTGGCTTTAGTCATGATCAGATCAAAGTGGTTTTAAGGGGCCTGGAAACGGAAACCGGGTAGGTATCATCATGGCTTGCAGGAAATGCGGCGATGACAGAGATAGATCAATCGATATGACCAGTCGTTCGACAAGCAGTGTTGCCTTGCGGCAGCGTTTTCTAGCATTTTTTCAACAGCGTGGCCATGAGGTTGTGCGCAGCTCACCCTTAATTCCGGCCAACGATCCGACATTGTTGTTTACCAATGCCGGCATGGTGCAATTTAAAGAGACCTTCCTTGGCCAGGAAAAACGTCCATATCAGCGTGCGACGAGTTCGCAGCGCTGTGTGCGGGCGGGCGGTAAACACAATGACCTTGAAAATGTGGGCTATACGGCTCGCCATCACACCTTTTTCGAAATGCTTGGTAATTTTAGTTTTGGCGATTATTTCAAGCGTGAGGCCATTGCTTTTGCGTGGGAATTTTTGACCGCAGAGCTGGCTATTGACCCCGCTCGCTTGTGGGTGACCGTATTTGATGAGGATGACGAGGCGGCGAAGATCTGGCTCGATGAGGTGGGTATTGATCCGGCCCGTTTTTCACGTCTGGGTGCCGAAGACAACTTCTGGTCGATGGGCGATACAGGGCCTTGCGGCCCTTGTACGGAAATATTTTTTGACCACGGTGCTGATGTTGCCGGTGGCCCGCCCGGGACGCCAGATGCTGATGGTGATCGCTATGTCGAAATCTGGAACCTCGTCTTTATGCAGTATAACCGTGACAGCAGCGGCAAGATGACGGAGTTGCCCCATCCTTCTGTCGATACAGGCATGGGACTGGAGCGTCTGGTCGCTGTTATGCAGGGTGTGCACAGCAACTATGAAATAGACCTTTTTCAGCGTCTGATTGCGGCCACTGCTGAAGTTACCGCACAGCAGGATACAGACCAGCCATCCTTACGGGTAATTGCTGACCATATCCGTTCGACGGCCTTTCTCATTGTCGATGGCGTCATACCCTCGAATGAGGGGCGTGGTTATGTTCTCCGGCGAATTATTCGCAGGGCGATTCGTCATGGCTACCGGCTGGGTGTAAAAAAGCCTTTTTTTCATCGTTTGGTGGCTGCATTGACAAGCGAAATGGGTGAGGCCTATCCCGAGCTGGCGGCAGCAGAAACACAGGTTGAGCGTGTGATTCGGCAGGAAGAAGGACGTTTTGCCGAGACGCTTGAACAGGGCATGCAAATCCTCGAACAGGCGATTGCCTCACTGGAGGGTAAGACGATTGCCGGTGAAACGCTGTTTCGTCTCTATGATACCTATGGATTCCCCGTTGATTTAACCGCCGATATTGCTCGTGAGCGGTCACTTCAGGTTGATTTGGAAGGTTTTGAAGCCGCGATGGCCGAGCAGCGCGCCCGTGCCCGCTCAGCGGGCAGTTTTGCTAGCGATTACGGTGCTCTTTTGGCCGTTAATGGCGAGAGCCAGTTTACGGGCTATGATCGTCTTCATGACTGTTCACCGGTAATGGCCCTGTTTCGGGGGCAGAATGCCGTGAGCCAGCTGGATGAAGGGGATGAGGGGGTGATTGTTCTCGCACAGACGCCCTTTTATGCTGAATCCGGAGGCCAGGTCGGTGATAGCGGCATTTTGCGGGGTGCTGCCGGGGAATTTGCTGTCAGTGATTGCCAGAAACAGCCCGGTGGCGGCATTCTTCATATCGGCAAACTGATCCGTGGCCGGATAGAAGCGGCTGAAAGCCTGACGGCAGAAGTTAATCAACGATTACGGCAGGCAATTGCGGTTCATCATTCGGCCACACACTTGATGCATGCAGCACTGCGCCACATCCTCGGTGAGCATGTGGCGCAGAAAGGTTCGCTGGTGGATCCTCAGCGCCTGCGTTTCGATTTTTCTCATTTTGAGGCCGTGACGACAGAACAGCTGCTCGCCGTCGAGGAGATGGTCAACGAGCAGATACGCGCCAATCATGCCGTTATTACCCGTGTGATGGGTTTTGACGAGGCACGCGACAGTGGTGCCATGGCTCTTTTTGGCGAGAAATACGGTGACCAGGTACGTGTCCTCAGTATGGGTGATTTTTCGCTCGAACTCTGTGGCGGAACGCATGTTGAGCGGACGGGAGACATTGGTCTTTTCAAGATTACTGTCGAAGCCGGTGTTGCCGCAGGTGTGCGTCGCATTGAAGCACTTGCCGGAGCTGCGGCATTGAGCTGGGTCAATGAAGGCGAACGCCAGCTGCAGGCCGTTGGCCATCAGCTGAAAGGCAGTCGTAGCGATATCGTCGAGAAGGTCGGTCAGTTGGTTCAGCGGCAACGCCAACTGGAAAAAGAACTCGATAAGCTGAAGGGCAAGCTGGCCAGCAGTGCCGGCAGTGATCTCGCCTCGGCGGCGGTCGATGTTGGCGGCTGTCAACTCCTGGCTGTTCAGTTGGAGGGGGCTGATCCACGCAGTCTGCGTGATACCGTTGATCAATTGAAGAACAAACTGAAATCTGCTGCTGTTGTCCTGGCGACCATCAATGGTAGCAAGGTGGCGCTGGTTGCAGGTGTGACGGATGACTGGCATGACAAAATTTCGGCCGTTGATCTGGTCAATCATGTTGCCGTGCAGGTTGGTGGCAAGGGCGGGGGCCGTGCCGACATGGCCCAGGCGGGTGGTAGCACACCGGCAGGACTTGCGCTTGCGCTGGATTCGGTCGAGGCCTGGCTGCGGGGGCAGCTGGATGCCTGATTGTTCCCGCTTAGTTGAGGAGATGTAAGCGTCATGGCTGTTGTGGTGCAGAAATTTGGTGGCACGTCAGTGGCTTCAGCGGAACATATTGCCCGTGTGGCTGAGCGGGCGATCAAGGTTCGTCAGGCTGGTGATGATATTGTCATTGTCGTTTCGGCAATGGCGGGCGAGACGGAACGCCTGCTCGGTCTGGCGCAGGCGATTGCTGGCCGCCCGGCTGCGCGCGAGCTTGATGTTTTGCTGGCGACTGGTGAACAGGTGACGATAGCCTTGCTGGCAATGGCTCTCGAAGCACGCGGCATGTCAGCCATCTCCTATACCGGTGCCCAGGTTCATATTCGCACGGATTCGATGCACAACAAGGCCCGTATTGTGGATATTGATGCGGACAGAATCCGGCGTGCATTGGTGCAGGGCAAGGTAGTCGTCGTTGCCGGTTTTCAGGGCGTCGATGAGCAAGGTAACATTACCACCCTTGGGCGCGGCGGTTCGGATACTACGGCAGTGGCTCTGGCGGCAGCGCTGGAAGCCGATGAATGCCAGATTTATACGGATGTTTGCGGTGTTTTTACGACGGATCCACGCGTTGTCCCTGAAGCCCGCCATCTGGCCCGTATCACCTATGAAGAAATGCTTGAAATGGCCAGTCTTGGTGCCAGGGTATTGCAGATTCGATCGGTTGAGTTTGCCAGTAAATACAGTGTTCCTCTGCGCGTGCTGTCATCGTTTGAAGAGGGACCGGGGACGTTGATCTCGAATGAGGAGTGTGAGATGGAACAGGCATTGATTTCGGGAATTGCCTTCAATCGTGACGAGGCCAAACTGACGGTGCTTGGTGTGCCGGATCAGCCCGGTGTTGCCGGCCGTATCCTTGGGCCGGTTGCTGATGCCGGCATTGAGGTGGATATGATTGTGCAGAACATCGCTGATGATGACTGTACGGATTTTACGTTTACTGTGCAGCGCAGCGATTATGACCGGGCATTGGAAATCCTTTTGCAGGTGCGTGATGAACTCGGTGCCCGTGAAGCCAAGGGCGATGATAATATTGCCAAGATTTCGCTGGTAGGTGTTGGCATGCGCTCCCATGCCGGTATTGCCAGTACCATGTTTCGTACATTAGCCAATGAGAATATCAATATCCAGATGATCTCGACCTCCGAAATCAAGGTCTCGGTCGTTATTGACAGCAAATATCTCGAACTCGCGGTCAGGGCATTGCACAGCGCCTTTGGGCTTGAGAAAGCAGCTGCTGGCAGTGAAGGTTGCTAGGCGGTGTTTGAAGACCAAGGGCGAGATCAGCTGCGGCAGACTTATTATCAGGCCTGGCAAAAGCACAAACTTGGTTTGCCACTGGATCCCTTGGCAGCGATGATCTGTGATGTCATTGTTCTGCATCCCGAGTACCATCGCTACCTTGATCAGGCCGATGAAGGGCAGGATTTCTCACCCGCAGCAGGTACGAGTAATCCCTATCTCCATATGGGCATGCACATTGCCTTGCGCGAACAAACCAGTACGGATCGCCCGTTCGGCATTGCTGATGTTCACCGCCAGCTCTGCCGGCAGACAGGGGACGTTCATGCCGCTGAACACCAAATGATGGAATGTCTGGGCGAAGCCCTTTGGCAAGCACAGCGCCAAGGTGCCCTGCCGGATGAAAAGGCCTATCTTGCTTGTTTGCAGCAGCAATTGAAATAGGCTTGTGTGAGCATAGTTTGCGCCCTGGCTAGGGCTTTTCGTCGATATACTCTATATTGGCTCTATGCCATTGCCCATGATGGGAATGGTTTGAATGATCCCAGGGACAGCAGCTGGCATTAAATGCCAGAGGATATAGGATGATGAACGAAGCTGATCTCAGCCAGTATATTGTTGAGCGCTTGCCGACGGCTGTTGGTGTTGTCGACAAGCAAGGCACTTTTGTTTTTGCAAATTCAGCTCTGGCGATGTTGAGTGGCTATGATATTGCTCAGATAACAGGGCTCGATATTCGCTGCCTCGACGGGCTGTCCCGCCCGCAGTTGTCAAATTCCCTGATTGCCGTTGAGGCAAAGAGTTGCTGGGTTACTCAGCTCCGTCGTGCGGATGGTGTTCTGCAGGGGATTATCTGTTCATGCCAGCCTATCGACTGGCAGGGGCAGGCTTACCAGTTGCTATTGCTGCAACAGGATGATTCAGGCCTGGGGATTGACAACAACGGAGCGCGAACAGGCCAGGGTTTTTGTGAGCGCGAGGCTCATTATCGTCATCTTGTCGAGATGCTGACCGATGCAGTGCTGGTCATTACGGACGGAAAAATCTGTTTTGCCAACCGCATGGCGCTGACCATGTTTGCTGCCAGTGGCGGCACACAGATGCTAGGGAAGTCCTTTGCAGATCTGCTTGTTGTTGATGAGTCACCGGCGTATAGAGCGTTGCGGTCATGGTTGTTCACGCAGCCGCAGCAAGGTGACAGACAGGTCTCGTTCGAGGTTCCCATGGTGGCCTGTGATGGCCGGCAATTTCTTGCCGCACTTCATCTTGCCCGCATCGCCCATGATGGTGAAGCGGCTATTCAAGTACTTTGCCATGATATCAGTGAGCAGAAGCGGGAATATGAATATACCCTCGGGCATCGTCATATCCTTGAGAAGATTGTCGATCAGAATGTCGGCATTCACGAGGTGCTGGATCAAATTGTTGCTTTGTCCGAGCATTGTGTGCCGGACGTTATTGCCTCCATATTATTGTTGGATGAAAGTGGGGAGCGTCTTTTTCATGTGGCCAGTTGTGGCTTGCCGGCAGACTATATCGCCGCTATTGATGGTTCCCGTATCGGCCCGAATGCTGGTTCCTGTGGTACAGCAACTTACCGCAAGGAACGTGTCATCGTTGCCGATATTGCAACGGATCCTCTTTGGCAGGACTACCGGGATGTGGCCCTGAGCCATGGTTTGAAAACCTGTTGGTCCTACCCTATTCTCGATAGTCAGGAGAATATTCTTGGTGCCTTGGCCTTTTATTTTTCATGTTCTCAGTCCCCCAATGGCTGGGCCCTGCATGCCAACGAAGGGCTCGCCCATCTCACGGCGACGGCCATTGTGCACAAACGAACGTTGACATCCATGCGCCATTTTGAGTCACGTCTGAGTGAAGCCCAGGCGATTGCTCATATTGGTTCCTGGGAGCACGAAATTGCCAGTGACCGCCTCTGGTGGTCAGATGAGGTCTATCGCATTTTTGCTCTTGATAAAAATGATACGCGGATTGAATGCTATGAGGATTTTGTTACGCGCATTCACCCGGATGACCGTGAAAAAGTCGATCTTGCTTATCGTCATTCACTGATCAAGCAGGAGGGTTATGTCGTTACTCATCGCTTGTTATTGCCGAGCAATGAAATTCGTTACGTCGAGGAGCGTTGCCGCACAGATTATGATGAGCAAGGTTTGCCGGTGCGATCAATGGGGACAGTGCAGGATATATCGGCGACCTATTTGGCGGAAGAACGCCTGAGCAGGATGTCCTACTTCGATGAATTGACTGGCCAGCCGAATCGGCGCCTGTTGCTGGACCGCCTGGCACAAGGTATCGAACTTTCGGCGCGGACAGGGCGGCCATTATCATTACTCTATTTCGATCTCGACCGCTTTAAACTGATTAATGACACCCTCGGTCACTCTGTTGGCGACCAGGTTTTGAAGACAATAGCCATGCGCGTCAGTGATGTTTTGCGTTCAGCGGATACCCTGGCGCGCATGGGCGGTGATGAGTTTTCAGTTTTGCTGCCGGAAATATCGTTTGACAATGCTTTATTGGTGGCGAAGAAGATTGTCCGCGCTGTGGCACAAACGATCTCTATTGCTGATCAGGATCTGGTGATTGCCGCCAGCGTGGGTATCGTTGATTATCCTGTTGATGGCAAGGATGCTGAAACGCTGCTCCGGCATGCAGATATTGCCATGTATCGGGCGAAGGCAAGCAGCCAGAGCATATGTCTTTTCTCCGGCGAGATGGGCTCACAGATGGCCTTGCGATTGAATCTGGAACAGGATTTGGCCCGTGCGCTGGAAAATGATGAGTTGTCGCTGGCCTTTCAGGGCCAGTTTGTCATTACCCCGGCTTGCAGCGAGGCCCTGGCGAATGGTGCTATTGATGCCTTTCCAGGCGCTGTCATGGGCTGTGAAGCATTATTGCGCTGGCAGCATCCTTTACGTGGCTGGGTTTCACCGGCAGAATTCATTCCCCTGGCAGAGGAAATCGGGCTTATTCACCAGATTACCCAGTGGGTCATCAAGAATGTCTGTGAGCAGGCGATGATTTGGGAAAAAATGGGTATTCGGCCGCGCAGAATTGCCATTAACCTTTCAGCGGTACAATTGATTCACCGCGGTCTGGCCGGAGATATTCTTGAGTGGATTACCGCTACCGGGGCGTATCCCAGTTGGTTTGAGATAGAGGTGACCGAAAGTGCGGCCATGCATAATACCGACATTGCCGGCGAAATTATTCGTGATTTAACGGTTGCCGGCTTGAGTATTGCCATTGATGATTTCGGTACGGGCTATTCATCGCTTGCCTATCTCAAGCGTTTACCCGCCTCGACAATTAAAATCGACCGTTCATTTGTCCAGGGCTTGCCTCATGATGCCGATGATATTGCTATCGTTCGCTCGACCATTGCCATGGCCCATGCCTTGGGCAAGGCTGTTACTGCAGAAGGTATCGAGAATGTTGACCAGTATGCCTTTCTCTGTGCCGAGGGTTGTGATTATGGCCAGGGTTTTCTCCTCAGCAGACCATCGGATGCCACTGCCTGTAGCCTGTTATTGCAGCAAACACTTGCTGCTGATGGTGCCAGTGCAGGAGGGCTGTCAGGCTAATGCGGTTATTGAGTCATTATTTCCCTGACGCCAAAAGGATATTTTTGATAACAAGCTGCCCCTAGCGCGGCTCATTATTGGCCACGGTAGCCATTTTTTCGCCCATCCGTACAACTGCGCCAGGCTGAAGGGATTCTTTGAAGGCAATCATGTCCTTGGGGAAGACCAGAATGACCGTGGAACCCATATGAAAACGGCCCATTTCGTCACCTCGGCCGAGTTCAATATCAGGTCTATGCTGGCTGTAATCCCAACTGCTGACGACAGGCCCCTGGAGACCATTGCTGATCATCCCCTGCCAGACAGTATCGATGCCAGAGACGAACATGGCGCCGACGAGGATCATTGCCATTGGGCCCCGTTCGGTTGCAAAAACGGTGACCAGGCGTTCATTGCGGGTAAACAGCCCGTGGACATGACTGGCAGAATGGCCATTGACACTGAACAGCTGGCCGGGAATGTAGTGCATGCTTAGCAGGCGCCCGGCCAGTGGCATGTGAATGCGATGATAATCGCGTGGCGATAAATAGAGTGTGCAGAAGTTGCCGCCGCGGAACTGTTGCGACAGACCAGGAATGTTTCCCAATAAGGTGTCGAGACTATAATCGATACCTTTTGCCTGCATCATGCGACCATCAATAATGACTCCAGACTGACTGACACAGCCATCGACTGGTGAAAGTACGGCATCATTGCTCTTGTCCAGAGGCCGTGCTTGTGGTCGTAGTGGGCGAGTGAAAAAGTCGTCGAAGTGCTTGTACTGCCGGTAATCAGTCTCAATGGCATCGCTCATGTCGACCTTGAATAATGGTATGAAACGAGCGATGAGAAAGTTTTTTAGCCATGGCCACTCGATGCGTGTTAACTGGCGCATGCACCATGTCAGGGCATGTTGAGGGATGATATAGAGTAGCCATGTATTAAGGGCAGTAAGCATGATGGTTCCACTGGGCAAGAAGGGTTCGACAGCTTATCGTCAGGCAGCGTAGGTTCTGACTTTATGATGTCTCGTCAAAAGCTTGCAGCTACGAATGTACAGCCTTTACAAAACAGAAGCGATGATACCTGAAATGGATGATGCAAACGAGTTACTGCGAATGCTGGCTACTTTGTTGCAACGGCGGCAATGGAAACTGGCAACAGCGGAATCATGTACAGGAGGGGGGCTGGCAGCCTTGTTGACATCAAGAGCAGGGAGTTCAGCCTGGTTCGAGTGTGGTTTTGTTACCTACAGCAATGCTTCAAAGAGTTGCATGCTTGCTGTTCCAGAGACTTTGATTGAACATGATGGTGCCGTCAGCGAGGCCGTTGTCGTTGCCATGGTAAAGGGGGTGCTGGCACACAGTCATGCCGATATTGCGGTGGCTATCAGTGGCATCGCTGGACCAGGCGGTGCTGTAGCGGATAAGCCTGTCGGCACCGTATGTCTGGCCTGGGGCTGTACAGGGCAGACACCGGTCAAGCAACGCTTCCTCTTCGACGGCAATCGTGAAGCTGTTCGCCAGCAGGCGATCATCGAGGCATTGAAAGGACTGCTCCGCTGTCTTCATGAAGGCTGAGTTGATGCTATGCGCTGCCGTTTTTTCCTGTAGCCAGTGTTCAGAGAGCGTCTTTTACAGGAGAGATTGTTGTCAATAATGCGACAAGGATAGCTCCGGCGAATGTCGGGAGGGGCAGGAAATCCTGGTCGGTGGCGACCAGAAAACAATAACGCATCTTGATTCTGCGGGTGGGTGAGTGACCGGCAATGATGGCATAAGTGCAGGCTTGTATGGCGCCCCGAAGAGGATTCGAACCTCTGGCCTTCCCCTTAGGAGGGGGACGCTCTATCCAGCTGAGCTATCGGGGCGGGATGAAACCTGCTGCTATTTGTGGCGGGATTCGCCGCGCCGCCGCAGTATATGATATTTTTCCGCTAGCTGTCAGGGCCTTTTGTTTTGGCCTGCCGTCAGCCTCTGCTAGTGTTGTTGCTTAATTAATTTAAGGATGATGAAGAGAGAGGGTAGACATGTACTATATTGTTGAGACGGGAAAAACATTTGTGCGTGCAGCTGCTGATTTGGAAATTGCGGTCAAGAAGCGGGGCTTTGGTGTGCTCCATATCCATGACCTGGGTGAGACCTTACGTAACAAGGGCATCGACTTTACAGAGCAGTGTCAGATATTTGAAGTATGTAACCCGCAACAGGCAGCAAAGGTATTATCGGTGGACATGCGCCTGAACATGGCCCTGCCGTGCCGGATTGCGGTTTTTACCGAGCAAGGAAAGACGTGTATTGGCCTGATCAAGCCTGCTCAGATGCTGGCGGCCTTGTCGGACGATCCGTTGTTGCAGTCGGTTGCCGAGGAAGTTGAGGAAAAGACAATCCAGATGATTGATGATGCCTGCTGATTCGAGCTGCAAGCGAACAGCGGATGCGTACCTCTCAGGGGACTCATCATGCCGTACCTGCTGTCGCCGGTGTAGCGTTGTCGGCTGTATTTGTTATCGCACTTCTTGGTTGTCGGGATGTTCGCTCTGCAGTGGCTTTTACCCGTGATGGCCATATGACCTGTTATGCGCCGGCTGGCATTCGTAGCAAATTTATTTGTAACGCCAGCCGCAGCGGTGCTTTGCCATGACGGCTGGCCCGGTACTGATCGGCCTGAAAGGCCTCACGTTGAATGCCGATGAACGCGAATTGTTGCTGCATCCCCAGGTCGGTGGGGTGGTTCTTTTTGCACGTAATTATGAGAACCCCGAGCAGCTGGCAGCGCTGATTGCAGATATTCATCATTTACGCCAGACGCTGCTGGTCTCTGTCGACCATGAGGGGGGGCGTGTGCAACGCTTTGATCAGGGCGGGTTTACGGTGTTGCCGCCGCCGTCATGTCTGGGGCTTTTGTACGATCATGACGCGCAGGCAGGACGCACGCTGGCAGAACGTTATGGCTGGTTAATGGCGGTTGAGTTGCGCAGTGTCGGTATTGATATCAATTTTGCCCCGGTCATTGACCTCGCCAGTGCGCAGAGCGATGTTCTCGCTGGGCGGACATTGCATGCGCAGGCAGAGGTGGTCAGCCTGCTGGCGATGGCATCTTTGCGGGGTATGCATCAGGGC
>JALWQD010000351.1 GCA_026994735.1 Gammaproteobacteria bacterium
ACCCGTCAGGATCCACGCCTGAGTCGCCTGTTTGCCAACAAAGTCATTAAAATATATCCCGCCTTCCGTGAATTTTATGGCATGGAAGAGACCATTGAGCAAATCGTCTCCTTTTTCCGCCATGCCGCCCAAGGCCTGGAAGAACGTAAACAGGTCCTTTATCTTCTCGGCCCCGTTGGTGGCGGCAAATCATCACTGGCTGAAAAACTGAAATCACTGATGCAGCAGGCTCCTTTCTATGCCATTAAGGGGTCACCGATCAACGAATCACCTCTCGGGCTGTTTTCACCCGGAGAAGATGGCAAGATTTTGGAGGAAGACTACGGTATTCCACTGCGTTATCTGCATGGTCTGATCTCCCCTTGGGCAATCAAACGCCTGCATGAATTCAATGGTGATATTTCCCAATTCCGCGTCGTTCGCCGTTTCCCTTCGGTACTTGAGCAGGTTGCTATTGCGAAGACCGAACCCGGCGATGAAAACAATCAGGACATCTCGTCGCTGGTCGGTAAGGTTGATATCCGCAAGCTCGAACATTTTTCCCAGGATGATACCGATGCCTACGCATACTCCGGCGGCCTCTGCCTTGCCAACCAGGGTATGCTTGAATTTGTCGAAATGTTCAAAGCGCCGATCAAGGTCTTGCACCCACTGCTGACAGCCACCCAGGAAGGGAATTATATGGGTACTGAAGGGCTATCGGCCATCCCTTTCGACGGCATTATCCTGGCCCATTCAAATGAATCCGAATGGCTGAGCTTCAAGAGCAACCGCAATAACGAGGCTTTTCTTGATCGTATTTATATCGTCAAAGTGCCCTATTGCCTGCGTATTTCTGAAGAGCGCAAGATTTATGACAAACTGCTGCGAAACAGTTCACTGGCAGAAGCCCCCTGCGCGCCCCATACGCTGAAAATGATGGCTCAGTTTGCCATCCTCTCGCGTCTCAAGGAACCCGAAAACTCGAACATCCATTCAAAGATGCGTGTCTATGATGGCGAAAACCTGAAAGACATCGATCCGAAAGCAAAATCATTACCGGAGTACCGCGATTATGCCGGTGTTGATGAGGGCATGACCGGGCTGTCAACACGTTTCGCCTTCAAGATTCTCTCACAGGTTTTTAACTTCGACCATCAGGAGGTCGCTGCTAATCCTGTACATTTGATGTATGTCCTTGAACGGCAGATTACCCAGGAACAATTTTCAGCTGAAGTTGAAGAGCGTTATCTCGCCTTTATCAAGGGCTACCTGTCACAAAACTATATCGAATTTATCGGCAAGGAAATTCAGACAGCCTACCTCGAATCCTATTCCGAATACGGACAGAATATCTTTGACCGCTACGTTACCTATGCCGATTACTGGATTCAAAACGAGGAATACCGTGATCCGGATACCGGTGAGAGTTTTGACCGTTCAGCACTCAATGAAGAACTGGAAAAAATCGAAAAACCAGCAGGCATCAGTAATCCCAAGGATTTCCGCAATGAAGTCGTCAATTTTGTGCTCCGTGCAAAAGCTAGTCATGAAGGGCATAACCCATCCTGGACCAGCTATGAAAAATTGCGTGAAGTGATTGAAAAAAAGATGTTCTCGAATACCGAAGACCTGTTGCCAGTAATCTCTTTCAATGCCAAATCATCCGCCAATGATCAAAAGAAACATGATGACTTTGTTCAGCGAATGAGTGCAAAGGGCTATACCGAAAAACAGGTCCGCCTCCTCTGCGAATGGTATCTACGCGTGCGAAAATCCTCATAATTCATATCCTAAAGCGCTGCGTACACTGAGTCAGGAGCAACATGTCCCAGATTATTGACAGACGTCTCAATGGCCGAAACAAGAATGCTGTCAACCGGCAACGTTTCATACGCCGTTATCGTGCTCAAATCAAACGCGCAGTATCCGACGCTATCGGAGACCGCAGTATCAGTGATATCGACAGCGGTGAACGAATCATCATCCCGAGCAAGGATATCGCTGAACCGACATTTCGTCACGGGCAAGGAGGAGAACGCAACATCATCCTGCCAGGGAATGAGGAATTCGTCAGTGGCGATCAGTTACAGCGACCCCAGGCTGGCAGCAGTCGTGGCGATAGTCAGGCCAGTAACGAAGGCGAAGGAAATGATCAGTTTTCCTTCCAGATATCACGCGAAGAATTTCTCGATTTCTTCTTCGACGATCTCGCCCTGCCTGACTTGATCAAAACCCAATTGGCGACACTCGTCGAAACCCGCCCGGCAAGGGCCGGTTATTCTCAACAGGGTATTCCTGCCAATATTAATATCGTCCGTTCCCTGCAAGGAGCCCTGGCCCGGCGGATAGCCCTCGGTGGCAGCAAGCGACGACGCATACGCGAGCTTGAAGAAACATTGGAAAAACTTGCTCGCAATGGCGGGGACAACGAGCAAAAAAAAACACTGCAAGAGGAACTGAGAAATCTACATAAGAAGTTGAAACGAATACCTTTTATAGATGATTTTGATCTCCGCTACAACAACCATATCGATATTCCAAAACCAATCACCCAGGCCGTTATGTTTTGCCTCATGGATGTTTCCGGATCAATGGATGAAGAACGCAAAGACATTGCCAAACGCTTCTTCATCCTGCTTTACCTTTTTCTGACTCGACAATACGAGCGTATTGAGCTGGTCTTCATTCGCCATCATACATCGGCCAGCGAAGTTGATGAGAAAGCCTTCTTTCATGCCCGTGAGACTGGCGGCACTGTCGTTTCGAGCGCCATAAAATTGATGGATGAAATCATCCGCGAGCGCTTTTCTCATGGCGACTGGAACCTCTATGCTGCACAGGCCTCAGATGGTGACAACTGGGGCGATGATTCACCACTCTGCCGGCAATTGCTCGACGATCGCATCCTGCCACAGCTGCAATATTTTGCCTATATCGAAATTGGTGCCCAGCCCCATCAAAGCCTCTGGCAGGAATACTGCCAGATTTCCGATAAGCACGGTCATTTTGCCATGCAGGCAATCGCTTCAGCGAGTGATATCTATCCTGTCTTTCACAAACTCTTCAAAAAACAGGCGCGCGGATGAAAACGCAACCTATTTCTAGCGGTTCCGAATGGACATTCGAACTGATCCAACGTTATGACCATGAAATCGGCCTGCTCGCTGATGAATACCGGCTTGACACCTATCCACGACAAATCGAGATCATCAGCGCCGAACAGATGATGGATGCCTATTCCTCAATCGGCATGCCTATTGGCTATCACCACTGGTCCTACGGCAAACAGCTGTTACAGGTGGAACAAAATTACCGTCGTGGCCAAATGGGCCTGGCCTACGAAATCGTTATCAACTCGAATCCCTGCATTGCCTATCTGATGGAAGAGAACAGCATGATGATGCAGGCTCTCGTTATCGCTCATGCTGCCTATGGCCATAACTCTTTTTTCAAGAACAATTACCTCTTCCGTGCCTGGACCAATGCCGATGCCATTGTCGACTACCTGATTTTTGCCCGCAACTATATTCGCCAGTGCGAAGAGAGGCAGGGTGAAACGGCCGTCGAACAACTACTCGACTCTTGTCATGCACTGATGAACTTTGGTGTTGACCGCTATCACCATCCGCCCGAACTCTCCTTGCTACAGGAACAGGCCCGACAAGAGGAACGTGAAACCTACTTGCAATCCCAGGTCAATGAATTGTGGCGCACCATACCGGTTGCGGCGACTGCCAACGAACATCGGCGAAGACGCAATTTCCCGGAAGAACCGCAGGAAAACATCCTCTATTTCGTTGAAAAAAATGCCCCGCTTCTACAGCCTTGGCAGCGTGAGATCGTTCGCATTGTGCGCAAGATTGCACAGTATTTTTATCCTCAAAGACAGACTCAGGTCATGAACGAGGGTTGGGCAACATTTTGGCATTACACGCTGATTAATACGCTCTATGACCGCGGCCTTGTCGATGATGGCTTCATGATGGGGTTTATCCATTCACACAGTAATGTCATCTATCAACCCCCCTTCAACAGTCCCTATTACTCGGGTATTAATCCCTATACTCTGGGTTTTTCCATGATGTCCGATATCCGTCGTATCTGCGAAGCACCGACAGACGAAGACCGTGACTGGTTCCCGGATATCGCGGGTAGTGACTGGCTCAGCACGCTTGACCAGGCCATGCGTAGTTTTCGTGACGAAAGTTTCATCCTGCAGTTTCTGTCACCGACCCTGATTCGCAAACTCCGGCTCTTCAACATCTTTGATGATGATCGCAAACAACGCCTTGAAGTGACGGCCATTCACGACGAACACGGTTATCGGGAAATAAGAAAATCACTTTCCAATCAATATAATATTGGCCGCAACGAGCCAAACATCGAAATCAACCACGTCGAGATTGAAGGCGACCGCTCACTCACACTACGCCATACCTTGAGCCAACGACGACCGCTCCATGGCAATACCACAGAAGTGCTCCGCCACCTGGCACGACTCTGGGGCTTTACCGTGCGCCTGGAAACTGTCGACAGCCGGAACCATGTGATCAAAAGCCAGGAATGCCCTATCAAGGCATCACCGGAATGAAACAAAGCATCGAATAACGCCCCTGTAAAAGCCACCGCGTGGCCAGCTTAGCCACCGTATCCTCCCCTCCTGCACGATCAGGGAACCCTTAGACTGACTCTGTCGTCATGAAAATAAGGCGACTGGCTACTTCGTAGCCTTCTCTACTTGCGATGACCGCCATCATATACCGTTGCATTGATCAACCTCTATTGTTAACTGACAGACCACTTTGCAAGCAGTTACCCAAAGGGTGATCTTGCTCACATCCCTGTTGTCTGCTGAAGACTATATTCACTATCAGCACATTACATTGGGACGGGGTTGATCCCCCAGGACGGAAAACATGGCCGAATTGCTACAACAAAAGATTGCCATACATGAGCTAATACCGGGCATGTATGTCTCGCGTCTTGATCGCCCCTGGATAGGGACACCCTTTCGCATTCAGGGCTTCCATATCAAGGACAAGGCTGTCATCGACGAGCTCGGGCGTTATTGCCAGCATGTTTATATCGATATGCAGCGCAGTCGTATCCATCATAAAAAGAATTTCTCCAGACAAACTGCCCAGGCAAAAGAACAACCAATACGCTTGAACCATACGACTTATCGACGCACTCAGCCGATGAAGGACGAGGTCGTGCGTGCCACTCGCCTGCATCAAGACGTTGCAAATGCCATCGAGAGGATATCCCTGCAGATTCATGAGAACCGCAGCCCGGATATTCCACTAACCCGCTCAACAGCGAGCCATATGGTCGACAGTGTCGCCTGCAACCCCGACGCACTGATCTGGGTCGCGCAATTGAAGACTCATGATGAACACAGCTATCACCATTCTATCCGTTCGGCTATCTGGGCAATTGCTTTTGGCCGCCACCTGGGCATGAAAAAAACCATGCTGCAGGATCTCGCTGTGGGCATGCTGCTAACTGATATCGGTCTTACCCGGCTGCCAAGAGAGATTATCGAAAAGCCTTACGCCCAGCTTAACAAGCAGCAACAAAAACACTATCAAACGCACGTTTCACATAGCCTTGAATTGCTCAAGGAAAGTAAAGGCCTTAGTGGCGACAGCCTGGAACTGATTGCCAGTCACCATGAACGCCATAACGGCATGGGTTATCCCCGCCGTTTACGTGGAGAGCGGATCCCATTGCTGGGTCGCATCGCCGGTATCGTCGATTATTACGATACCCTGACCAACCCTCGGCGGGAAGAAACACTCTTCTCGCCGGGCGATGCCATCGTCAAGCTGCATCGTCAGCGCCATGAATCGTTCCAGGGCGAACTGATTGACGAGTTTATTCAGGCCATCGGCATCTATCCAACGGGCTCACTGGTCGAATTCAAAAGCGGTGAGGTGGCCATCATCAGTGAACAAAATGAGGGCTGGCGCCTGCGCCCCCGTGTCCTGCTACTGCTCGATGAAGCCAAACAAGACCTGAGCACACCGAAAGAGGTGGACCTGCTTGATAACGAGGACGAAACAGCACTACGTCTTGAGATTCATCGTGGTTTACCTGACAACAGCTTTGGTATCGACCTCGGTCATCTGCGCAGCCGGAAACTTGCCCGCTTGCTTGGCCGAGGTAACAATCTCCTTATAAATTAAAGCTGCTAGCGACGTGCTGGTCACAGCTCAGGCCACTGAACAACAACCGTAACAGAAGAGCCCTGCCCTGCCGCAGCGCTCCCGTTTTCTCAAGAAGATCGCTGGAAGGGCGCTAAACATGTAGAACGTTACCTCAACAGGTTCCAGAGAAATCCGCCCGGCTCCATCATGGCTCAATGCGTTTTCTCAAAACCAAGCGGGCAAAGGGAAGCATGCATAGCGCCATTATCGATTCTGCCTATCGACTCCTTAACAGCACCATCCTCTATTTTGAGGGCAAGCCTGTGGGCACCACGGCTGCCCGACCTTCCGGTAATGCCCTCGCTGCCGTCAACTATGGCGATTGCTTCGTGCGCGATTTCTTTCCTTCCGCACTTGTCTTTCTGATGAAAGGCGACAGTGAGATAGTCTGCAACTTTCTCACCACTGTACTCAACCTCAGCGGCCAGCAGGAACGTATCGCCGGCCATGAATTTTCCGAAGGTTTGATGCCAGCCAGTTTTGAAGTAATCGAGAACGAAAAAGGCAGTCATATTGTCCCTGACTTTGGTGATCGGGCTATTGGTCGGGTTGCGCCAGTAGATTCCGCAGCCTGGTGGATGATTCTGCTGCGTATTTATACCATTACCAGCGGGGATATGAGTCTTGCCCATAGCAAACCATTCCAGGAAGGAATTCGCCGTATTCTGCGCCTTTACTTGAAAGAAAGCTTTGAAATATCACCGGCCATGCTGGTACCAGATGGTTCATTTATGATTGACCGGCGTATGGGAGTCAATGGCCACCCTCTGGAAATCCAGGCACTGTTCTATGGTATGTTAAAAACAGCACAAGAATTACTGCTCCATGACAACAGTAACAAGGAACTGCTCAAGATGGTCAACAAACGGATGTTGACCCTGCGTTCCTACGTACGCCTTTACTATTGGCTCGATCGCGAGCGCCTCAATGAAATTCACCGTTACAATTCGGAAGAATTTGGCTGGGATGCTGAAAATCTACTCAATATCTACCCTGAAAGTATACCGGTATGGCTTGATGGCTGGCTCCCCAATGAACATGGCTATCTGGTCGGCAATGTCGGTCCGGGAAAAATAGATTTTCGTTTTTTTTCCGGTGGCAATCTGTTGTCAATAATCTTTGGTCTGGCAACAGAGGAACAGTCGGCACAGATCATGCGTCTCTATCATGAGCACTGGGATCAACTCGTTGGTG
This sequence comes from Gammaproteobacteria bacterium, assembly GCA_026994735.1. Taxonomy (GTDB): domain Bacteria; phylum Pseudomonadota; class Gammaproteobacteria; order SZUA-140; family SZUA-140; genus RI-283. The sequence goes on from JALWQD010000351.1 coordinate 7,386, forward strand.
AAATGCCGCTGAAGCTGATTTATCCAGCAGTCTACGGTAAAGAATGGGCTTTCATGACCGGCTGCGACCCTAAGAATGCTCCCTGGTCATATCATAATGGTGGTAATTGGCCTTGCCTTTTGTGGATGTTTACCAGTGCCGCCATTCGTTCCGGCCAAGGTGATCTTGCACATAAGGCTATCAATGATTGCGCCCTCCGCCTGGCGCGTGACCATTGGCCCGAATATTATGATGGCCGCAGCGGATCACTGATCGGGCGTCGTGCCAACCTTGACCAGACGTGGTCAGCAACAGCCCTGATTATTGCCCATGAATTGTTAGAAAACCCTGACTGTCTGCCACTATTTGAGGCCTTGATTATCTGAATGAATATGGATATTTCACAACTTCAAATGCCGCCAGTGTCACCTGATGGCCTCACTGCACTGGACATACTCCAGCATGATGACCCTGACATGCCGTTGCTTACCAAAACGGTACTGCAGGACTCCATTCTTTCGCTGACATTGATCAAGTACGCCAACTCTCCGCTCTATCGGCGCTCGACACGGATAGACAATGTCCCGGCAGCCATCCGCGTCCTCGGGACCCGTAATATCCGCAGTGCCATTATTATGGCAACAATGCGCCCACTGGTCAGAAGTCAGGATCCTGTTGCCCGACTCATTTGGCAACATTGCAGCGACATTTCATTTCTCTGTGAACGCCTTACCCGCCTCAGTAAACATCAGGACCTTGCGGATGAAATGACCTTCCTCGGCCTCACGCACGATATCGGCATGCTCGTACTCGCCTATAACTTCCCTGATATTTACGAAGCGATTCTTGATGTTTCAGCCCGTGATGTCGTCGATGTCAGCAATCTCGAACAAAGCCATCTCGGTATTCGTCACGATGATATCGTCGAACATATTCTCAAAGACTTCCGTTTGCCTGATTGCCATACAGCCCTGCTATCAGCCTACCACAGTGACTTTTGCAGTCTTGATGGCGATATCCAATCGATACGCCGGGCGATACTCGATGCCGCGCATCATATCTGGCATAAAAGTCATCAAGCGCGCTCATTCCATGAACAAACAAGCGCTTCATACGATGAAACGATGAAATTTCTGCAGATTGAGGAACGCAGTATTGTTGAGCTAATCGAAGGATGCGGCCAACTCTAGGTCGCCGCAAAATACTGCCCCTGGCAAACAGACAAGCGTCAACCAGGGACAGCCTTTGCGAAAACACGATCAGTTCGTAATACGCACCAACATCTCGTTAATACGACGGACAAATTGCGCCGGATCCTGCAACTGTCCCCCTTCACTCAACTGCGCCTGGTCATGAATAATATTGACCCAGTCAGCAAAGCGGTCGTCTTCCTCTTCTGCCTCTAAAAGCGCAATCAAGGGATGCTCCGGGTTGATCTCCAGGATCGGCTGGCTTGGTGGCACAGGCTGGCCTGCAGCTTCCAGCATTCGCCGTAGATTAAGCGCCATTTCCTCGTCATCAACGACAACACAGGCCGGTGAGTCTGTGAGTCGATCAGTCGCCCGCACTTCTTTCACCTTGTCACCAAGAATCTCCTGCATCCGCGGCAACAGATCGGCCAACTTGTCCGAAGCTTCTTCACGCGCCTTCTTGGTCTCTTCGTCATCAAGATCGCCCAGGTCGAGATTACCCTTGGCTACCGAACGCAGTGCCTTATCGGAAAAACTGTCAAGGGCTGTCAACATCCAGTCATCGACCCGCTCATGCATCAACAGGACTTCGATACCCTTCTTCCTGAAAACTTCCAGGTGAGGACTATTACGTGCGGCGGTAAGACTATCAGCGGTAATAAAATAAATCTTTTCCTGCCCCTCTTTCATACGTTCGATATAATCATTTAACGAGACGTTGTCACCGGCTGTCGAAGTAAAGCGCAATAGGGCAGCAATACGCTGACGATTACCCTCGTCTTCAACAATACCTTCCTTGAGAACACGACCGAACTGCTGCCAGAATTTATCGTATTTTTCACCATCATCACGCGCCATCGACTCCAGCATGCCAAGCACCTTCTTGACCGAAGCGGCCCGCATGACATCAATCTGGCGATTCTTCTGTAAAATCTCGCGTGAAACATTCAAGGGCAGATCATCAGAATCGATAACACCCCGGACAAAACGCAGATAGGTCGGCATCAAGTGTTCCGTATCTTCCATAATGAAGACCCGACGAACATACAGTTTAATGCCCTGGCTCTGCTGTCTTTCCCAGAGATCAAAGGGCGCACGTGCAGGAATATAGAGTAAGGATGTATAGGATTGACGACCTTCACTGCGTGTATGAACCCAGGACAAAGCATCTTCAAAATCATGGGAGATATGCTTGTAAAAAGACTGGTACTCGTCATCCGTGATTTCTTTGCGTGGACGTGTCCAGAGGGCGGAAGCCTGATTAACAACCTCTTCACCCTCTTCCTCTTCCCCTGTCTTCTTCATGACAATAGGCAAATCAAGACTGTCAGAATATTTTCGAATAATCATGCGCAGACGAAAATCATCCAGAAACTCATCCTCACCTTCGCGCAAATGTAAGGTGATTGTCGTCCCACGCCGGGGGAGCTCGGTATTTTCCAGCGAATAACTACCTTCCCCTTGCGACTGCCAACGCACACCCTGCTCAGCCGCTACACCAGCACGGCGCGTCTCAAGGGTGACCTTGTCGGCAACAATAAAACTAGAGTAAAAACCAACGCCAAACTGGCCGATCAATTTGGCATCATTAACCTGGTCACCGTTGAGTGATTCAAGAAACTGACGGGTTCCCGAACGGGCGATCGTGCCGATATTATCAATGACATCCTGACGGGTCATGCCAACACCGTTATCGTGAATCGTCACCGTCCTCTTCTCTTTGTCAAAGTCGACATGAATCTTGAGTTCGCTGTCGCCCTCATAGATGCCTTCATCCGTCAGGGCCTCAAAACGCAACTTGTCACAGGCATCGGCTGCATTTGACAATAACTCGCGCAGGAATATTTCCTTGTTCGAGTACAGGGAATGAATCATCAGCTGTAATAACTGCTTCGCTTCTGTCTGAAATTCGAGTGTTTCTTGCTGTGCGTCTACGGTCATGGTCTCTCTCTGCAACAATTTGTTTTGCCGGTTACCGCATCCCCTCATCCAGGCAACTGCCCTGAACCGTGGAATCGCGCTATTATGGCGATATCGGGATGTGTCCGCTTAAAGATAGGGGCACTCGGCGTAAATTCAATCCCCCACAACAAAAATAGCGGCTCGACGCAACCATTCCAGTGACCGGTAGCGCCCAGGAGAAACTAGGCATGATGATAACAACGATCCAAACAACGCCCTTTGATGACCAAAAACCCGGCACTTCAGGCCTGCGCAAGAAAGTGCGCATTTTCCAGCAAGCACACTACCTGGAGAATTTTGTCCAATGTCTGTTTGATACGCTCGGTAACTGCCAGGACAAGACACTGGTCGTTGGCGGCGATGGCCGCTACTACAACATCGAAGCTATCCAGACCATTCTGCGCATGGCTGCTGCTAACGGCATTGCCCGGGTCATCGTTGGCCGCAATGGTCTACTATCGACACCGGCAGCCTCTTGTCTGATTCGCAAATATCACTGTGACGGGGGCATCATTCTCTCGGCCAGTCATAACCCGGGTGGCAGAGACGGTGATTTTGGTATCAAATTCAACATGTCCAACGGCGGCCCGTCTCCTGAATCATTTACCGATGAGGTTTTCCAGCGCAGTCAGAAAATAACGCGCTACCTCAACTGCATAGACAGCGCCGACTTACCTCTGTCGGCTGAGGGTGAACTGGCACTGGCCGGAATGCGTGTTGATGTTGTCGATCCCGTCTCGGACTATGCCGAATTGATGGAGCAGCTCTTTGATTTTGCCGCTATCCGAGAACTCCTCGGAGACGGGCTTTTCAATATCTGTTTTGATGCCATGCACGCCATTACAGGCCCCTATGCCATCGAGATCCTCGAAAACCGGCTCGGTGCCATGCCCGGTTCCGTCATCAATTCCAGTCCTTTGCCTGATTTTGGTGGCGGTCACCCGGACCCTAACCTGACCTATGCCCATGACCTGGTTGAGCTCATGAATG
>JALWQD010000352.1 GCA_026994735.1 Gammaproteobacteria bacterium
GCCGGCAGGTCACCACTAAGACGACGACTCAGTTCAGCCGCAAGCTCCGGATAAGCGGTACGATAAGCCGCAAATTTTTTGTCCCATTCACTCTCGGCAGCCGTGCCTTTCTCCTTCGCATCCCAGCCAGCATAAACTTCTGACGGAATTTCGAAGGGAGGATGATTCCAACCCAGGAAGTTGCGTGCAGCGGCAATTTCTTCATCACCCAGCGGCGCACCATGACAATCATGGCTACCGCAAAGGTTAGGCGAGCCATAACCAATGACTGTCTTGCAGCAAATCATCGTTGGCTTATCGGTCACCGCCTGAGCGGCAATAATAGCCTTGCGGATAGCATCCGCATCATGGCCGTCGACATCACGAATCACATGCCATTGGTAAGACTCAAAACGAGCCGGAGTATCATCGGTAAACCAACCCTCAACATGCCCGTCGATTGAAATGCCGTTATCATCCCAGAAAGCAATGAGTTTGCCCAAGCCGAGAGTGCCGGCAAGTGAGCAGGCTTCATGTGAAATACCTTCCATCAGGCAACCGTCACCGAGAAAAACATAGGTATTGTGGTCGATCAGCTCATGGCCATCACGATTAAATTGGCCAGCCAGCGCCTTCTCGGCAATGGCCATACCAACACCGTTGGTAATACCCTGACCCAGTGGCCCGGTCGTCGTTTCCACGCCTGGCGCATAGCCATATTCAGGATGCCCTGGCGTACGTGAATGCAATTGACGAAATTGCTTCAGATCGTCAATAGACAGATCATAGCCGCTCAAATGCAGCAGCGAATAGATCAGCATCGAACCATGGCCATTCGAGAGAATAAAACGATCACGGTTTGCCCATAAAGGATTATTCGGATTATGGTTGAGAAAATCATTCCAGAGCACTTCGGCAATATCGGCCATTCCCATCGGCGCACCGGGATGTCCAGATTTAGCCTTTTGCACAGCATCCATGCTCAATGCGCGAATCGCATTTGCTAATACTTTACGGGTAGTCATAGTCCCCTCCTAGAAAGGATGATATTAAGAAATCGGTACGGACAGTCACGCGGACAGCAATCGGCTGCATTCACACGGAGACCCTGTCCTCTGCCAACTGCCTAAAAAAGGCGTAGCAACAAGGTATTCTTGAAATTTTGATCAGACCAACCGGCCTCTTACAAGGGCCGTTATGTTCGTTTTCTGAATAACTAGCAGAGCATCAAGGTCAGCTATTCTCGCTTAACAGGAGCATTTCATCAAGCCAGAGTCCGATTATTGCTCCTGTCGCCACTTGATCGAACAACCAATACTGGGTATCTGCTCCTGCGGCCCTCGACCTGTTTCAGCCACCTGTTTCATTGCCTCAAAAAGATCACGGCGCACGTCAGCAGACGCCGGTTCCTTGCGACTGGCATCCAGACGCCCCCGGTATTGCAGCTCACGCCGACCGTTATAACCAAAAAAATCGGGCGTACAGACAGCACCATAAGCCTTTGCTATTGCTTGTGATTCATCACTTAAATACGGAAAGGGAAAGGAAAATTCCTTGGCCACCTGACACATATTTTCAAAGCTGTCGTCGGGATAATCAGCCGGGTCATTCGACATAATCGCCACACTGTTAACGCCGAGCATTTTCAGCGCCAGCGTATCCCGTACCAAGCGATCACGAATCGCCTGCACATAGGGACAATGGTTGCAGATAAACATGACCAGCAACCCTTGCGGGCCAAAACAATCGTCCAGATTCCATGTACGGCCATCGACCCCCGGCAAGGAAAAATCAACAGGTGCAAGACCGAAGTCACAGACAGGGGTTTCAAGACTGACCATAAAGCAGATTCTCCTTGTAATCGCAGCAATCAAGCTAGGCAGCAGTAAATGCCATTACAAATGCCCTGCTGCCCTCACAAGAGAGCAGCAGGCCAATAATCAATTGCCGAGTCGAACAGTCCGTCCGTTAACAGCCTGAACCGGGCGTGCATCATTGAAGATACTGGCACGAAACTGCTCAAGTTGCGCATTGGAAATCTGCACGGGTGCAGACAATAGAAACCAGTTGACACCTTCACTACATGGTGGCGTCGTCAATGAACCACTGTAATTGAAATAGTTCAAATCAGCAGGCAGAAGGTCAGCAACATTAACGGTTACGCCAACGGGCTGTCGGCGATCGCCAGCATTGACTGGAAAACTCTGCCAAAGCTTGCTGATGACAGGGTTATCAGCAGCCGCGCCGCCATCAATCAGAATCCCAATCACTGCCAACTGACCATCTGCGGCCTTATGGACCAGATGCGCAACCATGTCATGAGCCTTACCACCAACGGTATGCTCACTCGGCGAATGAAAGTGGAACTGTAACAAGGCATAGGACTTGCCAGCGACAGTAATCGAGCTACCTGGCGCATAGTTAATCTGAATGGCGTGACCGTTATTGAGAATATCCAGTGCTGTCTCCTGATAGGCGACCTGAATACCCGGCAAACTAGTGACCGTTGCTGCAGAAATATCGATTGGCGACTGTGACTGCCCTTCTTTACAAAGACGGTATTCTTCTTTCAGGTCACCCCAGTACTGAGGGGCACCGATGCCACGGTAGCTCCAATGAATGCTGTGATGGCCGGTTATCGTATGGGCTTTATTCTTTGGCATCATCGCATGGTGTGCCTTCATCGTCGCTTTCGGCGCAGCTGCGGCTGAATGTGGCTGCGGCACAGGAACAACAGCATGATGTTCAGGCGCCATCACCTTATGAGCGGGTGCGGGTTTAGGCGCAGGCTTCTCGGTGGCTACTGCCGGATGTTCCCAGCCCATCATAGCGGCTTTATCGCTAGCCTGTGCTGACACAGCGACCAGCAAACAGATGCTTGCAGCAACACCTGCCGTCTCAAGTTTGTTCATTATTACCCCTCCTTAAATAAATAAACGGTCTATGCCTAGAT
>JALWQD010000353.1 GCA_026994735.1 Gammaproteobacteria bacterium
GGGTGTGTCCATGACCTCAACACCGGTGCCCTGTTGTTGCAAAGATGCCAGTAAGGCTGCTGTTGGCCAGCTAAGTCGTTGGCCGGTTCCCAGCAAGAGTATATCCAGGGCGAGCTCATCAAGTACGGCAAAGTGTTGCAGACAAAGTGTCGTGACAGATTTGGGCGGCCAGTCACGAATGATGCCATGCGGATGAATGATCAGGCTGTTGTTGACCGGCTGGTGTTGGTTGACGGGGTGGTTGTCATGCAGTGGCACAACATTGTCCTGTTCAGGGACAGGAACTGAAACAATAATCTCGCCTTCGCTATAACTGTAGATGCTGTGATGGCCGTAATCGGTATCAAGACTGACTTGCATGCGAGTAATTCCCCGGGAAATTTTGACGCCTCGGGCCAGTGCCCATGGCGGCATAATATAACTGTGTCGGTGAAGCAGCAAATTGAGTTTCAAATTATCCTCGTTCCTGCTGGACTCTATCGACAGCTCGCTCTACTCTCTTGTGCTGATGATCAATCGTTGGATAACCATGCTTGCATGGTTTGCTGGAGGCAGTGTGAGCGGGCGTTTACTACGATCGACGATGACAGTTGGCGCGATGACGATGCTCTCGCGCGTACTTGGTTTGCTTCGGGATATTGTTATCGCCGGGGTGGTTGGTGCAGGCGCAGGTGCCGATGCCTTTTTTGTCGCTTTCAAAATACCCAATTTCATGCGTCGTTTATTTGCTGAGGGCGCCTTTTCGCAATCCTTTGTGCCGGTCTTGTCGGATTATCGGGAAAAGCATGATCGTGTCTCGTTGCGGGCGCTGGTGGCTGCTGTGGCGGGTGTTCACGGCGGGATATTACTACTGGTAACCATCATGGGCGTACTTGCTGCGCCTTTGCTGATCATGGTTTTTGCCCCGGGTTTTATCGCATCTGACGGCCGTTACGATCTTGCCGTGGAGATGATCCGGATTACCTTCCCGTATTTGTTTTTTATCTCCCTGACGGCGATGGCTGCGGGAATTCTTAATAGTTTTGGTCAATTTGCTGTGCCGGCCTTTACGCCGGTGTTGCTCAATCTGACATTGATTTCAGCGACACTCTGGTTTGCGCCTGCGCTGGATCAGCCTGTCATGGCACTTGCCTGGGGTGTATTGTTGGCCGGCCTTTTGCAATTTTTGTTTCAGCTCTATCCACTCTTTCGCCTGGGTTTACTGGTCTGGCCTCGCTGGCAACCACGGCAGGCAGGTGTACGCCGGATCGGGTCTTTGATGCTGCCAGCCATACTCGGTTCATCGGTAGCCCAGATTAATCTTTTGCTGGATACTTTGATAGCCTCTTTTTTGGTTACCGGTAGCGTTAGCTGGTTGTATTTTTCGGATCGTTTGATGGAATTTCCGCTCGGTGTTTTCGGGATTGCGCTGGCGACGGTGGTGCTGCCGAGTTTGTCGCGCAGCCATGCATCGGGTGCCAGTGAAGGTTATATGGAGACGATAGACTGGGCGCTACGATTGGTTTTTTTGGTGACTTTTCCGGCGGCTCTGGGGCTGTTTTTACTCGCCGGGCCGATGCTGACAACCTTGTTTGAGTATGGACAGTTTGCAGCTACGGATGTGGCTATGTCGCGTCTTAGCCTGATGGCCTATGCTCTGGGGCTGCCGGGGTTTGTGCTTGTCAAGGTGCTGGCATCTGCATTTTATGCCCGTCAGGATACCCGGACACCTGTCCGGATTGCGGTGATCTCTATGGTTGCCAATATGGTTGCCAATATCGCCATCGTGATACCTATGGTGGTTTACGATATTCCTGGGCCCCATGCTGGCCTGGCGTTGGCGACAACGATTTCAGCTTACCTTAATGCCTGGTTGCTTTATCGTGCTTTGTGTCGACAGGGGTATTTTTCCCCTCAGCCAGGCTGGGGTTTATGGTTAGCGCGAATTTTTCCTGCCCTGCTACTGATGACGCTGCTTTTGTTATGGTTGAGTCCTGCCTGGGAGGTATGGCATGTGATGCCACTTCTTGAACGTGTAGGGCGGTTGATGTTCTGGGTATTGAGTGGACTGTTGCTTTGTCTGTTGGTGTTTTTTTCGCTCGGTTTACGGTGGCGGCATTTGCGTGGACCAAGCCTGGCGGCTTCTGATGAGCCGTTGTGAGAAAGCGTTGCCAGTAGTCTATAATGACCTGTTGGCCGTGCAACCCTCTCGGAGGCTGTTCGCGGAAAAAATTTGTTGCAGACGTAGCACAGGAGGCGGCGATTCCGAAAAGTGAGACCATGGAACTGATCAGAGGCAGTCATAATCTACGTCCACATCACCGTGGCTGCGTGCTGACTATTGGTAATTTCGATGGTCTGCATCTTGGGCATCAGGCGATAATCGACCAACTGGCTGCATCAGCAGAGGTGCATGCCGTTCCTTCCCTGGTGATGAGTTTTGAGCCTCATCCACGCGAATTTTTTGTCCATGATGCAGCACCGCCGCCGCGTCTTAGCCGTTTGCGCGATAAGGTATTGAGTCTGCGCCAAATGCCGGTTGATCGACTGCTGTTACTGTCTTTCAATCGTCGTTTGGCGGCGATGACAGCGACAGACTTTATTCAACAACTGCTGGTCGATAAACTGGCTATTCGCAGCCTCGTTGTCGGGGATGATTTTCGTTTTGGCGCTCGTCGTCAGGGTGATCTAGAGATGTTGATTGCTGCGGGGAAACGTTGTGGTTTTGATGTTCAGCCGATGGCAAGCTACTTGTTGGCAGGCAGTCGGGTGAGTTCGACACGTGTGCGGCAGGCTCTTGAAGACGGTGCGCTGGATGAGGCGAGCAGGCTGCTTGGTCGCCCTTACCGTATTAGCGGTCGGGTTGTGCAGGGCGACCAGCGAGGGCGTACACTCGGGTTTCCGACGGCTAATATTCACTGGCCGCTGCATTGGCAAGGGCAGCCGACGGGTTTGCCTCTGCGAGGGGTCTATGTGGCCTGGGTCAGAGAGCAAGAAAGCCAGGTATGGCCAGCCGTTGTCAATGTCGGTCATCGGCCGACCGTTGGTGGTGGATATTGCCGCCTGGAAGCCCATCTGCTTGATTTCGATGGCGACCTTTATGGGCGACACCTGAGTATTGATTTTTTGCATCGTTTACGCGCTGAACAACGCTTTTCTGGCCTGGATGAGCTGCGCCAGCAGATTACATGTGACTGTGCTGACGCGCGTCGTTTTCTGGCTACGCAAGCAGATTAGCGGGATAAGGATTGCAACTGGCGATTATTTTCATAATTTTTTAATGTGACCTACTGACTCATGACTGACTATAAAAAAACTCTCAATCTTCCACGCACCAAATTTTCCATGCGTGCGAATCTTTCTCAGCGTGAGCCTGAGTTTGTTCGTCGTTGGCAGCAACAGGGATTGTATGAAAAGATCCGCCAGCTGCATGCCGGGGCAAAAAAATTCATCCTTCATGATGGTCCCCCCTATGCCAATGGTGAGATCCATATCGGTCATGCAGTCAACAAGATTCTCAAGGATATTATCCTCAAAGCGCGGACACTGGATGGTTATGATGCCCCCTATGTCCCGGGTTGGGATTGCCATGGTTTGCCGATTGAACTGAATGTCGAAAAGAAGGTTGGCAAGCCGGGGCAGAAAGTCGATGCCCCGGCCTTTCGCCAGGCCTGCCGTGAGTATGCGGCAAAACAGGTTGACAGGCAGCGTGACGACTTTATCCGTCTGGGGGTATTGGCTGATTGGCAGCATCCCTACTTGACGATGGATTATCGCTATGAAGCCGATATCGTCCGTTCTCTGGCTCGGATCATTGCTTCCGGTCATTTGCAGAAAGGTTTCAAACCGGTTCACTGGTGCTGTGCCTGTGCCTCCGCTCTGGCCGAGGCCGAGGTTGAATATGCTGACAGGGAATCGCCGGCAATTGATGTTCGTTTTCGCTTTGTTGATCCAGCGGCTGTAGCCAAGGTATTCAAATTGGTGGCAAATTCACAGCCAACATCGATTGTCATCTGGACAACAACGCCCTGGACGCTGCCAGCGAACCAGGCTGTGGCAGTGAATGCCGAACTTGATTATGTCTTGCTGGCAGTGGTTTCGGAACAGGGGCCAGAACAGCTGCTTCTGGCCCAGGCGCTTTACCAACAAGCCTTGACTCGCTATAACCTTGAGGGTCGCGTTATCGGTCGCTGTTCAGGGCAAGACCTCGAGGGCTTGCAGCTCGACCATCCTTTTAATGATCGGCAGGTGCCCGTTATTGTTGGCGAACATGTGACGACGGATGCGGGTACCGGAGCTGTGCATACGGCACCTGGTCATGGTCAGGAAGATTATACTGTGGGCCTGCGTTATGGCCTGGAGGTCGTTAATCCCGTTGATTCCCGAGGCCGTTTTCTCAACGATACCGAATTTTTTGCCGGTGAGTTTGTTTTTGATGCCAATGATCATGTGATGGATGTTTTACGTCAGCAACGTGCCTTGCTGCATGCTGAAAAACTGCAGCATAGTTATCCTCACTGCTGGCGTCATAAGACGCCAGTCATCTTTCGGGCAACGCCACAATGGTTTATTGGCATGGATGTTAACCAATTGCGCCAATCTGCCTTGAAGGCTGTTGATGAGATCGAATGGCTGCCCGACTGGGGGCAGGCGCGGATAGCCGGGATGATTACTAACCGGCCAGACTGGTGCATCTCGAGACAGCGGACCTGGGGCGTGCCGATTACCTTATTTATCCATCGGCAGAGTGGTGACCTCCATCCTCAGAGCGTTTCCTTGATGGCCCGGATCGCTGATCGTATTGAGGCCAAAGGTATTGATGCCTGGTTTGATCTTGAAATCAGCGAATGGCTTGGTGATGAGGCTGATGACTACGAGAAGGTAATGGATACGCTCGATGTCTGGTTTGATTCCGGTGTCAGCCACTATGCGGTTTTACAGCGTCAGTCGCTTGATGACTGTGATCAGGAAAAGGCCGCCTTCGACGGTTTGACTTTTCCCGCAGATCTTTATCTTGAAGGTTCTGATCAACATCGTGGCTGGTTCCAGTCATCATTATTGACTTCACTGGCTATTGATGGACAAGCGCCGTACCGGACTGTCCTGACACATGGTTTTACTGTCGATGCCGATGGCCGAAAAATGTCCAAGTCGGTGGGTAATGTCATTTCTCCGCAGAAAGTGGCGAATAAATTAGGCGCTGATATTATCCGCCTTTGGGTAGCGGCGACTGATTACCGTGCGGAAATGAATGTTTCCGATGAAATTCTTCAGCGCACGGCTGATGCCTACCGCCGGATGCGTAATACGGCGCGTTTTCTGTTGGCGAATCTGGACGGCTTTGATATGGCCCGCAATGGTTTGCAATCATCATCGATGATTGCCCTCGATTGTTGGGCTGTCGAACGTGCACAGGCGTTACAGCTTGAAATTATCGCTGATTATCAGGCCTATGATTTTCATGCGATTTATCAGAAGGTTCAGAATTTCTGTGCAATTGACATGGGCAGTCGCTATCTCGATATCATCAAGGACCGTCAGTATACAACCCAGGCTGACAGCCCGGCCCGGCGCTCGGCACAGACGGCTATGCAGCATATTATTGAGGCGATGGTACGTTGGTTAGCACCTATCCTTAGTTTTACGGCCGAGGATATCTGGTTGCAGATGCCGGGCGCGAGAAGTGAGTCGGTCTTTTTGGAGGCATGGTATCAATTTCCTGGCTGGGAAAATACGCGTCAGGACTGCATCGACTGGGATCAGCTCTTTGCCGTTCGTGAAGCCGTCAGTCATGTTCTCGAAGGATTGCGCAGTGAAGGGCATATTGGCTCGTCGCTTGATGCCGAAGTCAGTCTTTACTGTGAGCCTGATTTGTATGACAGCCTGGCTGTTATCGGCGATGAATTGCGTTTTCTGCTGATTACTTCTGCGGCCAGTTTGTTTCCATTAGCCCAACAGCCCGAGGGTGCGCGGATGGTTGATGAAGGGCTTGTGCCTGGACTTGCTGTGATGGCCTCGGTTGCCGAATATGAAAAATGTGTTCGCTGTTGGCATCGACGGACTGATATTGGTGCTTCTGCAGAACATCCTGAGTTGTGTGCCCGTTGTCTTGACAATATTACCGGTACAGGAGAAAAACGTGCCTTTGCCTGAGTTCGCATGATCTCTGTCAGCCCTTTAGACTTCAGCTTTCGCTGGTTTGGTTTAAGCGGTTTGATTGTCTTGCTGGACCAGCTCAGTAAATTCTGGGCGACAGCATCTCTGCGTCTCTATGAGTCGCTGGACTGGCTACCGTTCTTATCGATGACACTGATGCATAATGAAGGCGCGGCTTTTAGTATGTTGAGCGAGCAGGATGGTTGGCAGCGCTGGTTTCTGTCTCTGTTGGCAGTGGGGCTGAGTTTTTTGATCTCTATCTGGATTGTCCGCTTGCCACAGCAGGCACATTGGCAGGGGGCCGCACTGGCGCTGATTCTGGGTGGGGCCATGGGTAATTTGATCGACCGTTTGCGCTTCGGCTATGTTGTTGATTTTATTGATGTTCACTGGCACAGCTGGCATTGGCCGGCATTTAATCTCGCTGATTCGGCCATTTCCGTGGGCGCTGTGATATTGGTTTTGGCGGGATTTTTGGGCCCTGCGGAGAAGAAAAAAACAGACGGGAAAGGGGCTTAGTATGGAACCACAGTTGCAGGGCGCTGAGCTCAGATTAGCCAGCCCACGCGGTTTTTGTGCGGGTGTTGAACGTGCGATTGAGATTGTCGAGCGCGCGGTCGAGATTTTTGGTGTGCCTATTTATGTGCGCCATGAAGTTGTCCATAATCGCTTCGTTGTCGATGAATTGCGAAATAAGGGTGTTGTCTTTGTCGATGAACTTGATGAAGTCCCTGATTCAGCTGTGGTCATTTTCAGCGCTCACGGTGTTCCTCAATCTGTACGTCGGCAGGCTCAGGAGCGAGGTTTGCGTGTTTTTGATGCGACATGTCCTTTGGTCACTAAGGTGCATCTTGAGGTTGCTCGTTATGAGCGTGAAAATCATGAATGTGTGCTCATTGGCCATGCCGGTCACCCTGAAGTGGAAGGGACAATGGGGCAATATTTGGCTAATGATAGCCGTCAGATGTATCTTGTCGAAAATGTAGAAGATGTTTCGCTATTGGCGGTTAATGACCCTGAGCATCTTGCCTTTGTAACGCAGACAACTTTGTCGATTGATGATACTGCGGAGATTATTGAGGCGCTGAAATCACGTTTTCCTGCTATTGAGGGGCCCCGCAAAGATGATATTTGCTATGCCACCCAAAATCGTCAGGATGCGGTTAAGGCGCTGGCCGTTTGTTCTGATTTGATTCTCGTGGTTGGTTCCCGTAACAGCTCTAATTCAAACCGCTTGTGTGAGTTGCCGCGGCGTTTGGGCGTAAGCGCGTATCTCATTGACCAGGCATCGGAGATAGACCCTGCCTGGTTAATCGACTGCCAGCGTATCGGTGTGACAGCGGGGGCCTCGGTACCGGAGGTACTGGTTGCTGCTGTGATTGATCAGTTATTGGCCTGGGGTGCGACGCTGGTTGATGATTTGGCCGGTGAAGAAGAAGAAATTGTTTTTTCCCTACCGAAGGCATTACAAAAAACATCTGCTTGATTCCTGCATGGCCTGCAGAAGAGTGATGCCAACCGGGGCCAGGTTTATTGTCCCCGGTCGGCATCTTCAAGTGCTTACTGTGTAAGGTCCGTTGATGCGTCGCACCCGAGAGGAATCTTCCCGTCCGCATGTGCGGCTCTACTGCAACGGATGGATCTCAACCCAGCGGACATCACCGGCGGTTCCGCCGCTGCCGCCACCGCCACCACCGGCAGCACCACTACAGCCGATACAGATTGTGCCTGCTGAAGGTGGTGGCGGTGGTGAGCTTCCGCCGCCATTCGCCGGTGCCGTCGTGATGCCATAACCAAGCCGGGCCAAGGAAGGGCCGGTGTTTGTTGACGATGAAGAGAGGGTGGTGAGTGCAGTACTGTATGTTTCGGGACCGGCACTGAAGAGGGTGATGGTGTTGGTCTTGGCCTCGATATAGAAGGTATCGCGGACGATGACGGCGCCATAGACATATTGTTGCGTCGGGGCGTTCGAATCCTTGGCTTCAAGTTCCATTCCCTGGGGAACATAGACAAGGCCGGAGATATTGACGTGGCTATGCATATCGATGAGGCCGCCACTGTAGAGATAGGTCGGGATGTCTTCGAATTTTCCTGAGCGCAGGTCGTTGGCTGAGAGTATGCCACTGATTCCTGGGGGGACGGAGAACTTGGTACAACTGCTGCCATTTTGTCCGACACAGCCGGCAGGAGGCAGGGAGGCCCAGGTGGTTGCCGTGAGATTGAGGGCATTGAAGGCATCGGCCCATCCGGTCTCATAGCCGGAGGGCATGAGCAGATGATACTGGGTTGGTCGGTTGAGCGTGGCAAATTCGGCGGCGGTCAGAGCCGTACCGGTAGCATGTTGATAGGCATTTTTTGCGGACAAAGGGACCCTGTTATAGTCGATGGCGGGTATTGTTCCGGTGATATTGATGGGGTTGGTGCCTGACATTGTCGCGGTCAGGGATTTGATATAGGGCATATTGTCCATGGCACCATTGTTATCGAGATCTCCTTCGGCATTCACAAGGATAGGGATTGAGACCTTGAAATAGAGCGCACGGGGGATGAAGGGCAGGTTGGCAAGGGCGACGGGACTGCCGGAGAGGTTGTCGACGAAATCCCAGAGGAGAGAACCACGAACCTTGATCTTGGCGCTGGCCGGAATACTGAGTCCGCAAGCGGTTGAGCCAATTTTAATGTCGCTGAAGCCGGCATTTTTGCCGGGCGCACAGCTGCAAAGTCCAGCGCTGGAATTACTACAGAAGCCATAGAGCGTATTGGCATTGACAGTCTGTGCGAGGGCATTTTTAGCGGTACCGCCAGCGGCAGACTGCCGTTCCAGGGGGACCTTGACACGCACAATGCCATACATCGTGCGGCCGTTGACGATGTTGTCGAGGAATTGTTGCATGCTGATCGTGCCATAAGTGCCAAAGGCTATGCCAGGATCAGGCGTGATGTTATCCGGGAGGCTGTTGCCGTTATTATCCTGCGAGAGCCAGTCAGCTGTTGCGCGCAGGCGATTGAGGTCGAAAAGGTGCTGGCCATTGGCAAAGAAATTGAAGGCACCCTGGGTATTCAGCTGCTGATCCTTGACGATTGCCGGATCATTGCCAACGTAAAGCAGCAAGTCATGGGGTGTGACACTGATATCGCGCACCACTGTTTGAAAATCGAGGATATTGATGGCATTGCCACCGAAGCCTGTCTTGATAGCCGTGGCGCTCTTGCTGCCACCGGCGATAAAGATCAGGTTGGCTCCAATGGCGGCGGTATTGGGGTTCGAAGTATTATCAAAGATGACTTTGCCAGGGCTGCCTCCACCCCCACCACCACCGGCAAATACATGGCTGCAGACAGAGATCAGTAGCAGGATGATGAGATGGTGATAAAGTTTCGGCAGACGATGCCTGGTTGATTCAAATGACCCGTTGCTCATGAAGGTGACCTCTACAAATAGCTTCCGGCTATCAAGGCCGGAAATGTCTATGGTGATGTCACCTATTTTTAATCATTGTCTGCGGAAGGCCTGTGTCCTTGGTCACAGGAAATGAATTATTTCTGGGTTTTCTCTTGTTCTGGTCTGCGCATGTACGGTTGATTGATGGTTAACAAAGACGGCGTCTGCAACCCCTTGCAGGCGATCACAGACACCGGCTTTAAGACAATAATATTACTGCAGCGGGTGAATTTCCATCCAGCGAACGCTGCCTGCGGTACCACCACTGCCACCGCCACCATTGCCGCCACCGCTGCCACTGCAGCCGATACAAACGGTTCCCCCGGAGGGGGGTGTCACTGCTGGACTGCCACCGCCACCATTACCTCCACCCGTGCCACTGCTATGACCATAACCCAGATTGGCGAAGGTTGGTCCGGTATTGCTTGAAGCCGAAGAGAGGGTGGTGAGTGCAGTACTGTATGTTTCGGGACCGGCACTGAAGAGGGTGATGGTGTTGGTCTTGGCCTCGATATAGAAGGTATCGCGGACGATGACGGCGCCATAGACATATTGTTGCGTCGGGGCGTTCGAATCCTTGGCTTCAAGTTCCATTCCCTGGGGAACATAGACAAGGCCGGAGATATTGACGTGGCTATGCATATCGATGAGGCCGCCACTGTAGAGATAGGTCGGGATGTCTTCGAATTTTCCTGAGCGCAGGTCGTTGGCTGAGAGTATGCCACTGATTCCTGGGGGGACGGAGAACTTGGTACAACTGCTGCCATTTTGTCCGACACAGCCGGCAGGAGGCAGGGAGGCCCAGGTGGTTGCCGTGAGATTGAGGGCATTGAAGGCATCGGCCCATCCGGTCTCATAGCCGGAGGGCATGAGCAGATGATACTGGGTTGGTCGGTTGAGCGTGGCAAATTCGGCGGCGGTCAGAGCCGTACCGGTAGCATGTTGATAGGCATTTTTTGCGGACAAAGGGACCCTGTTATAGTCGATGGCGGGTATTGTTCCGGTGATATTGATGGGGTTGGTGCCTGACATTGTCGCGGTCAGGGATTTGATATAGGGCATATTGTCCATGGCACCATTGTTATCGAGATCTCCTTCGGCATTCACAAGGATAGGGATTGAGACCTTGAAATAGAGCGCACGGGGGATGAAGGGCAGGTTGGCAAGGGCGACGGGACTGCCGGAGAGGTTGTCGACGAAATCCCAGAGGAGAGAACCACGAACCTTGATCTTGGCGCTGGCCGGAATACTGAGTCCGCAAGCGGTTGAGCCAATTTTAATGTCGCTGAAGCCGGCATTTTTGCCGGGCGCACAGCTGCAAAGTCCAGCGCTGGAATTACTACAGAAGCCATAGAGCGTATTGGCATTGACAGTCTGTGCGAGGGCATTTTTAGCGGTACCGCCAGCGGCAGACTGCCGTTCCAGGGGGACCTTGACACGCACAATGCCATACATCGTGCGGCCGTTGACGATGTTGTCGAGGAATTGTTGCATGCTGATCGTGCCATAAGTGCCAAAGGCTATGCCAGGATCAGGCGTGATGTTATCCGGGAGGCTGTTGCCGTTATTATCCTGCGAGAGCCAGTCAGCTGTTGCGCGCAGGCGATTGAGGTCGAAAAGGTGCTGGCCATTGGCAAAGAAATTGAAGGCACCCTGGGTATTCAGCTGCTGATCCTTGACGATTGCCGGATCATTGCCAACGTAAAGCAGCAAGTCATGGGGTGTGACACTGATATCGCGCACCACTGTTTGAAAATCGAGGATATTGATGGCATTGCCACCGAAGCCTGTCTGAATTGCAGTCGCTCCTTTGCTGCCACCGGCAATAAAGATCAGGTTGGCTCCAATGGCGGCGGTATTGGGGTTCGAAGTATTATCAAAGATGACCTTGCCGGCGCTGCTGCTGGG
>JALWQD010000354.1:0-916 GCA_026994735.1 Gammaproteobacteria bacterium
GTTTGAGGACATCTTCATAGGCCATCATTACCTGACTCGTCTGAACAGCATGACTGCCACCACCAACACCTAAATGAATATCCGGCCGCGGCAACCCCAAATCATTAAAAAAAGCATCGGACATATTGGCGTCATAGTGTTGTCCGGTATGGACCATCCGGGTCTCCGCCCAATCACACTTCATCAAGGCATGATAGAGCGGCGCAACTTTCATAAAATTAGGTCTGGCAGCGGCAATCAGGTGAATAATCATCGTCAATGGATCCATCTATGTTGGGGTTTTATGCCTTATGTTCATCGGCGCATTGATCTTAGCACTATAATCATTTGAGCAAATAAAAAGCCCCGGTGCGTCACCGCACCGGGGCTTTTTGAACGCGCCAGTCAAAAAAACCGGCGAATTAGACGACTAGCCGTTGTATCCAGCTAAGCGATCAGGCAGCAACCATGTTGTTACTGCTGTCACGACCACGGCGACCAAAACCAACCAGGCCAATGCCGAGCAGACCAACACCCATCAGCACCAGCAGTGAAGGCTCTGGGATATCAGCAGTGAAACCTGATGTTTCGCCACCATTGGCATGCGTAATCACTGCTTTGATGGTCAATGAGAACGGGTTGCTGACAGGTGAGACACTGGCTGCACCGGCAGCAGTGAACAGTCCGGTACTCGCGCCGAACGAACCCAACAGGGTCTCTTCAGAAAAAAGTGCGTTCGAATCAGCCAAGTAATAAGAAGCGGCAACCGTGGCACCGGCATTATTATTGGCAGCGATGTCATAACCCAAGTTGGTCACACCAGCCGAAATAGGGCCGCTATAGTCGCTGCCACTAGCAAACATGGTGAGTGTTCCGCCACCAGCACCACTGGTAATACTGACATTGTTCATACGCAACTGAGCGCGTCCGGCCGTAC
>JALWQD010000354.1:926-2928 GCA_026994735.1 Gammaproteobacteria bacterium
ACCCAAAATAGGGGCCGTAAGTCCGGTCGTAACATTAACGATAAAATTACCTACAGCACCGTTAAAGGTCACTGCACCCGTACTGGTATTACTGTCACAGGCGGCACCATCGGCACAAACCACTGTTGTGACACCATCAGTCAACTTGACCGAGACCGGCACAGCCTGGGCAGATTGCATACCCATTGCCATCATGAGAGCTGATGCGCCCAAACCAACCTTTTTACCAAAGTCCGTAATATTCATTTTTCAAACTCCCAATTAACTCTTGGCTACTATTTTCGTTTAATTTCGTATCGCACGTAATACTATACACTTTTCGTGCCAACTTTATTACAACCTTATATAACAACAAGTTATGGATCCCCCGTAAATCATTAAATCAAAACCTGTAAAACCTGCCGACACCTGCTATGACTCACTTTTGTGGCAACAAGCATCGCCTCTTGACAAAAACTCAACGACTTAGCGCGCTCACCTCGACGACAACATCAATCACCTCTGTCACCAACTCAAACAGCCTGTAAAAGAAGGTTATCAAGCCTGTAACCCATTCTCACGCTTTAAAACCTGCCGCAGAACGAACAATAATACCAGCAATAAGAGGCTCAGCCAGGTCAGTATGCCTGGCTGGTAATCAAGGATCGCCTCCAGCCAGAGGGCAATATCCATCGCCTGCCCGTTAAATTCACGGGCACTGGCACTTCGGTTCACCTGCCTCAGGCCGCGCCCACCCTGGGCAAGAAAACTTTCCTGCAAAAAACGATTGTTTGCTGAAAAACCTTGAGCGGTATCTTGCGTCAGAAATAGCGCCGACAAGGCAAGCGGCTCAACTGTATCACTGACATTTATGGCCTCTTGATTGCCAGACTCACCCTCACTGGTGGTAGCGGTGAGTTTCAGCGTTTGCTCATCGAGCAGGCGATCAGCGTCAATACGATAATAATCAAGCAACGATTGATTATCACGATAAGCCGCTTCCGCGGCAACATCATCATCTTCGCTTTCTGCAGCCAGTGCCCGTTTCAATTTTCGTAAACGGTCGATGGGCAGCAGCTCTTTCAATTGACTCTTGATCGAACGGAGAAAACCGTTAAATGCCTGGTTATCACGGGCATTGCCGACGAGATGGATCGCCCAATACTCCGCGTCATTCATGCGCAGCGACGCTAACGGAACAGCCAAACCTTCCTGGTGGTATGTTGCCTGAATATCCAGTCGATCTAAGTTGGCCAGATCGTCACTATTAAAAACAATAGGTGCCGCATCCAGTGGCGACACCGCAACCATAAGCAACCATAAAAAGGCCATCCATTGGCATTGCCTGGCCCTAAAATAGACAAGCATAGTGGACATCAATGACATAAACGCTACAGCACTTCATTAACATATCTCAGGGCAAAACTATTCTGCCAGCAAGGCAGCGAGCGATTTCGCATGCTTGTCATCGCTAGCATCGTTCTGCATTTTGTTAAGCAGTTTTTTTGCCCGTCTTATTTCACCCTGACGTAGATAGGCAAGTGCCAGATGGTAACGTATCTCGCGGTTATCTGTAGCAAGATCATAGGCCGTTTCGAGCAATGGCAAGCCCTTTCCCAACTGTCCGTCTTCAACCAGCATCCAGGCATAAGTATCAATGACAGCACCATCATCACGACTGCTCTCGTATGCCTTGCGCGCAGTCGACAGGGCCCGCTTATCCCCCAATTGGCCGTACAACCAGGCGAGATTATTGAGTGCCAGGCTATTCTCCGGTTCGGCCATGATAATCGCTTCATACTGTGCGACAGCCTCAGCATAGTGCTGACCCGATAATAATTCTGAACCAGCAACAACACGTGCCTGGATATCATCAGGATGCCCCTTGATCCAGTCCAGCAAGACCTGGAAAGCCTTTTCATCCTTCATGCGACTGCTAACCATAAAAACACGGGTCATGGCCAGGCGATTATCCGGTTGGCGTGTTGCCAAGCCCTGATACTTCTTCAAGGCTGTTTGTAGG
>JALWQD010000355.1 GCA_026994735.1 Gammaproteobacteria bacterium
GCTATTACCAAAAAACCCAACAGTGAAGAGCCGCCATCCCCCATAAAAATTCGTGCTGGAGGAAAGTTCCAGACGAGAAACCCGCCCGCTGCTGCAGCAATCATCAAGGCAATCAGGGAAAAATCAGGGGCACCGGCAAATGCGCCCAGCAAGGCCATGCCGGAAAACCCCAAACAGGCCATGCCCGCCGACTGCCCATCCATGCCATCCATAAAATTATAGAGATTGATCATCCAGACGCCTCCCAGTAACGTCACCATGCTCGCCAACCAATATGGTATCGACCAATCAAAAAAGGGCAGACCGGTATGCTGCCAGGCAAGACCGGCAAACAATAGACAGGTGACTGCGAATAGATGGACAAGAAAGCGCCAACGGGCAGCCAACGGCTGAAAATCATCAACTATCGATACCGAGGCAACGAGGACTGCGCCGCTGATAATCCAGCCCATCCCGTCGACAATACCCCGGCTCACGGCCAGCATCAGTATACCGAGAGTAATCGCCGCCAGAATCGCCAAGCCACCTGTTCGAGGAACGGGTTGTGTATGCAGCGAACGTTCATTGGGGCGATCAAGTATTTGCAGTCGCGCTCCGGGCCGAGCTAAACGATACGTCAAAAACAGGGCAACGAGAAAACAGGCTGTTGGCAGCATTAAGATCATCCGCTATTCGTCCCGTCACGCATTAAATGACTCAAGCAGTCCCTGACAAAAGGTAAGGTTAATGCGCGTTTATTAACCCAGGAAGCCTGGTCAAGATCATCAAGCAAGGCCAGCAATGAACTGATATCACGTTGCCAACGGTGCATAAGATAACTAATGACATCCTCCCCCAGACGCAGGCCTCTTGCCTCTGCTCGCTCTTTCAAGATACGCCGTTTTGCCGCCTCATCAGGTGGCTGCAAATGATAGGTTAACCCCCAGGAAAAACGACTGCGAAGATCATTCAGCCCCAAAAAGATCTCCGATGGAGGACTGGCTGCCGTCACAATCAACCGCTGTCCCGCTTCGTGCAAGGCATTGTAAAGGGAAAATAGCGCGCCTTCCCAATGGGCATCCCCGGCAATCCCTTCAAGATCATCGAGACAGACACAGCGAGCCAATGAAATCCCTTCCAAGATTGCTGGCGTCGTATTTTCTTGCAGATCCTGCAACGGCAGATAAAAAACGGCATCACCCTGCATCGCTCTCTCTCGGCAGACAGCCTGCAACAGATGAGTCCGGCCACTACCCCGCCCACCCCAGATATAGACCGGCGGACTATCGCTTTTCTGATGCAGGAGTTCAACCAGTTCTTGGTTACGACCAACCTCAAAGTTGTTAAACGTTGCCGATGTCGACAAACGGATTCCCAGCGGCAACTGAGTCATTGTCGTCGCCGAGAGAGAAGGAATGCTCGACGTCCCCAGACCCAAACATAGTGTGTGCCACTCACAACGGTCGTCAACAAAACAACCATCATCGCCAATTCTAGTGATACCTCCCCGACATCAACAAGCTGAGCCACCACAACGAGAAGACCAAGCGATAACTGGCAAAAGGTATTCAGTTTACTGATCAACGTTGGCGCCATATCGTAACGACCAATCAGCCAGTAAAAAACCGCCGCCCCGCAAAGAATTAGAATATCTCGCGCAATAATCAGGATGACCAGATAGGAAGGCACCAGCCCAAGCCAGGCGAGTGTTGAAAATGTGCTAATCAATAATAATTTATCAGCCAGCGGATCGAGTATCGAACCCAGCCGGCTGACATAATCAAAACGTTTGGCAATATAACCATCAAGGCCGTCCGACAAGCCAGCAACGGTATAGAGCACCAGTGTTAACAGATACTCCCCGTGCAGTAAACTGGCAACAACTGGCCAGACGAGTAGAACCCGCAGCAAGCTGATAAAATTGGGTATATAGGCTGGATTCACGGCAACAATCGATAGTTCAGAACTCCGTCAAAACCTATATCAGGAATCCCCGAAGCAGCCCTCGGTAATGCCAAGGTATCGCCAAAACTGATCGTCTTACGTAAAAACCCCTCTTTCCCCCGGACTTGCAGTAAACATTCCAGGCGATCATCTTCGACCTTTTTCAAAGCCACCGCATCAACGATTTCCAGGGTATTGAGATAGCGCATCACCTTGGCGTAATCCTCACTGCCATGAATATCACTGACCCGGAGCATAACAGCACCACTCGCTTCCGCGGTCAAATCGCGGGCATAGTGCTGAGCCAACAGGTCTATTGCCTGATCAAGGCTGACAGTGAGTCCGGCCGCCAGACTCTTGCTCTGCAGAGGCCAATGCTCATTCAATTCGTCGCTATAAAGCCCCCAACGCAGTTGCCAGCCATCCGACTTCATTGACGGGCGATAGGCTCGCCCAACCAGCAAGGCACCCGGCTGGTAGCGACGGCTCGCCTGCTGCAACGCCTGGGCAAAGTCACCCCAGACATCACTGAAGGAAATATTTTGCTGATCGTCAAGGTCCAGCAAAGGGAGAATAACGGGTAGCGCTCTCCGTTGCGCTGCTTCTTCGACAAGAGCACTGAGCTCTGAATAACCCTCAGCAGCCAACAGGTAACGGTGACTGCCTTCATCGACAGCGAGCAAAATCAGTAATGTTGGTCGCAGACGCCCCCATACTGGCAAGCGAAATTGATGCAGCAAACGATTAATGGCACGGTCATCAAAAATGATGTGCAGGCGTTGTTGTGGCGGTTGCAATAGCGGCTCCATTGTCGCAACACTGTTCCGCTCTTTGACTTCGGCCTCTGAGTGCTCGTGCCCAACGTCTGCCTCTGTCGTGTAATCAAAACGTTGCACATAATTCCGGGCCTTGGCAATAGCGCCTTTCAGGCGCAAGTCAGAAAGCACCTGACGGTCACCCGTCACGCGAATAAGCACCGTACGAAATGCCTCGACA
>JALWQD010000356.1 GCA_026994735.1 Gammaproteobacteria bacterium
CTAAATAAAGCCCCTAAGACGGTTCCTTGACCATTTGGAGAAAATCATGAAGACAAACAATTTAAAAAAGGCATTGCTGGCCTCGGCATTATTCAGCCTTGGCAGTTTCACCCATACAGCAACTGCCTTCGAATTCGGCGCCTTTGGCGATGTGAGTTTAAGCAGCTCTGACAGCCAGGGGGAAAGCACTGGCTTTGCCATCGGTGGCATTGATCTGTATACAACCCAAAAAATCTCTGATAACACCTCTGCCTTCTTTGAAGTTGTTTTTGAAAATGACGGCAGTGGTTTTGTTCTTGATGTTGAACGCTATTCGATTAAACGTAATTTCACGCCCGCTTTTTCATTGGCTGCAGGACGTTTTCATGCTCCTCTGGGTTACTGGAACCGTAATTATCATCATGGTGTTTTACTGCAAGACACCGTCTCACGGCCATCATTTATCGACTTTGAAGATGGTGATTCAGCGATCCTTCCCATGCACACTATTGGCCTTATGGCCGAAGGAAAACTCGGCAATGGTTTATCCTACGAAGCCAGCCTGGGAAACAGTAACACCTTTGATACCAGCAACTATACACCGGGCCCGGGAAATAATTGCGGCTGTGAAATCGGCCTTAGCAATGTTTCCGATCCAAGTGACAGCAAGACTCTGATAGGCCGCCTTAAATATGATGCCGGTCGTATACCGTTACAAGTCAGCCTTTTCTCAATGAAGAATGCCATTGTTGAAGGAGCAGCTACGGGTGGCATTATCCCGTTTGGCAATCAACTCTTCAGTCAGACAGTCTATGGTTTCGACCTGTTCTATGATGATGATGTTTTCAGTGCCCAGAGCGAATATTACCGCCTGGAAAACGATGCAGCTGCAGGCATAGGTGACGGCCAAAGTCATAGCGCTGACGCTTATTATGTTCAACTGGGTTGGCGTTTCGCAGAAATTTTCAAGGCCACCTACCGCTACGAGTCTTTATCGTTTGATAGTGCCAGCACAGACCAGGATGCCTATTTTGCCATTCTCGGACGGGTAGAAAGTGTCCACCACGTTGCCGCGCTACGCTATGAACTCGATGACAGCAACACTCTGATCTTCGAGGTCAATCGCACAGACCCTGCCGGCAATGCCGACAGCAGCAATAGTTACACAGTCGATTGGGCATTTATGCTCCTCTAAGACCATACCTCTTGGTCATTTCTCGCGATGACAGAGCCACTCCTGAATACAATCAGGCGGGAGTGGCTCTGTCCACAAGCCGTTAACCCGCACACTTTGCGGGGCGGCGTCGAGTCATTGAGGTATGCCGTGTCGAGCGTGACAAAAGGAATCAGCTGCCACATAAACGAAATGTTTTTGCAACAGGATATGTAAAAAACAATCCCGAAATAACGACACAATCGTATGGCTTTGTACGCTGCACTTACCATACCTATCTTTCTCTTGCGCATCGTCATAATTAACCGCTATTACGCACGCACTGTGCCTTGAATATGAACACAGTAAGCCACAAGATGCCTCGTCCAGAATCAAGCAAAGACTCTCTGAATAAGAATCATCATTCTGTGATCACCATCCCGCTTTTCACAGCCCTTCAGCCGCTAGCATATTTAAGGACGTCTGGGACAACAGACTGCCTGCACCAACACACTGAGGGAGGCTCAAGATGCCTGAGAAACACCGCTTACACGATTATGTTTGCCTAGATAACAAGAATGAGCGTTTAGTCAAAGATGAAAACCTTGAGGCTCTGCTCGATGTAGAAGCACTCAAGGAACAACCGGCTGAAGAGCGCAATGTGCGCAAGTCTATCGAACATTTTCTCGAAAGGCAGGCGCTCAAAAAACAGCTGGTCGACTTTGATTTCGACCTCGATGACTACCATTAGCGAGAGAATGTTTCCGTGAACAAGCTAGGGTGTCGCTCCTGTATAACGGGTCACAGCGCAGGAGCGACACACGCTAATCAGCGAGCAAATGTACGATAGCATCCAGGCCGGAATAATTCAGCGCACAATCTGCCTTCAGTTGCACAGCAGACTTGGCATGATAGGCAACACTGAGACCGGCACGCGCCATCATCGGCAAGTCATTGGCACCATCGCCCACTGCAATCGCCGCACGATCATTCACACCCAGCTGCTGGCAGATTTCACCCAAATAACGGGCCTTTCTCTGCCCATCAACGATATCACCGAGAACCTTTCCCGTCAGACAACCGCTGGCATCAATATCGAGTTCATTAGCGAGCGCATAATCCAGCCCCAGACGTGCCTGTAAGCGCGTGGTAAAAAAAGTGAAACCACCCGAAACCAGCGCTGTTCGGATACCGCGTTGCTGCAGCTCGGCGACCAGTGTCTCGGCCCCTGGATTCGTATATAAACGTTCACGATAAACCTTTTCAAGCACCTCTGCCTTCAAACCGGCTAGCAGTGCAACCCGTTGGCGCAAGGATGTATTAAAATCGATATCTCCACGCATTGCTGCCGCAGTAATTTGCGCCACTTTCTCCTTGACGCCAAGATAGTCAGCAATCTCGTCGATACATTCAATACCAATCAATGTCGAATCCATATCCGTCACCAGCAGTCGCACTTGACGCGGATCGAAACGAGAAGGCAATGCATTGATATCGCAATCAAGATGGCTGCGCAAAAAGGCTATGGTCTTGTTCGAAACATCCTCACTCAGAGACAGCCGACAGTATCCCTGACCATGAAAAATGACTTGCTCACCCAGCCTGTCACGAATGGTTTTTGGTACCGCATCGGTATGAATGATAATGTCACGGAAAGCTTTTTTCTCGGACACGGATTCTCCTTACTTATTCAAACCCAATCAATGGCATGAAAGTCTTTCACCTGGCGATGCTGGCCACCGCCATCGCGGCGCCCCTCGCCCGGCCAGGTACCGCCACCCGCTGG
>JALWQD010000357.1 GCA_026994735.1 Gammaproteobacteria bacterium
CCATAAAGGGATGATAACAATGGGTTTCAGAGACGGGGGAGTGTGCTGATTCCACCATGTCCGGTTGATTTTTTGAACTCAAGTCGGTATGCCCGTGCTGAAACGGCGGCGAGTATAACACTCTGTTTGCATTTGCCAAGAGAGAAGTTTCAGTTTGTGACCCGCCTCTCATGATGACCGACTTTGCATGCTGCCGTTGGAGGCCTTCTGCTTCTTGTCTAAAAACCGGCGCGGGTATGATTGCTAGCGTCAGTGATTGCCTAGCCGGTATTGCGCATACCCGCAGCAATGGCATTAATTGAACGCAACAAGGGGTCAAGGCAGGCTTCATGTTCCGCATTGTCGGTATTGCGATAGCGGCTGAGCAAGGTGATCTGGATATGGTTAAGAGGGTCCAGATAGGGTGCCCGCCGGCTAAGGGAAAGGGCCAGTGTCTGATTTTCCTCAACCAGTTGCTGGCTGCCTGCTGTCACAAGAATCTGCTGGACCGTCCTCTGATATTCGTCGTTGATTGCTGCGTGAACCTTTTCTGCCAACTCAGCATTTTCACAGAGTGCGGTATATTCCTTGGCGATATGCATTTCTGCCTTGTATAGCGCCATCTGGGTATTGCTCAACAAAGAGCGAAAGAAAGGCCACTGCAGGTACATTTGATGCAGTTCCTGGTGACTCCCAGGGTGCTTTTTACGCCACTGTTCGAGGGCGCTGCCGATGCCCAGCCAGGCGGGCAGGGTGTGGCGTGACTGGGCCCAGCCAAAGACCCAGGGAATGGCCCGGATCGATGCTTTTGAGCGGTCACTTTTATTGCGGTGCGAAGGCCGGGAACCCATATTGAGCAAACCGATTTCTCTTACGGGGGTAGCCTCGTAAAAGTAATCGAGGAAGCCGGGTGTGTGGTCGACCAGATCACGGTAGGCCTGCTCCCCCAGTTTCGCCAGTTCATCCATGATTTCGAGGAAACGCGGATTGTAATCCGTTTTCCGTCCGACCAGGCATTTACTGATCTTGAGCAGTCCGGTGACGCCGACACTGAGTTCATAGGTCGCAGTTTCAGGGTGGCTGTACTTATAGGAGACCATTTCACCCTGTTCGGTGAACTTGATCTGGCCCTGCACCGTTCCCGGAGGTTGTGACAGAATCGATTCATGCGTTGGGCCACCACCACGGCCGATGGTGCCGCCACGACCATGAAACAGACGGCAGTCGATATCATGCTCGGTCATCAGGGCAATAATCTCTTCCTGCGCTCGGTAGAGCCCCCAGGAGGACGACAGGATACCGCCATCTTTGCAGGAATCGGAATAGCCGAGCATGATTTCCTGAAGATTGTCATTGGCAGCGAGAATGTTGCGGTAAATTGGCAGTTCAACGAGGTCGCGCATGACAGGGACAATCTGGTCCAGATCTTCAATGGTTTCGAAGAGAGGAGAAACGTGCAGGTGGCTGTAGTGTTTGCCTTGATGTTCGCCGACTAGGCCGTTGATCTGGCCGAGAAAAACCACTTCGAGGATATGGCTGGCTTCGTGTGTCATTGAAATGACATAACTGCCGAAGGCCCGCAGACTGGTTTCCTTATGCATCTGGGCCATCGTTGCGAAGACATCAAGGGTTTCCTGGGTTGCTGCGCTGAAGCGGGTTTTATTGATGGCCAGGGGGGCGGCACTGATCAACCCGGCGAGGGTCTGCTGGCGTTGTTTTTCATCAAGCCGGGCATAATCGATCTTGCCTGGGCTGGCTTGCAAGATTTCAGCAACGGCTTCACTGTGCCGGGTCGACTCCTGACGGACATCAAGGTGGACGAGATAAAAGCCAAAGGTCTCAACCAGCCGGATTAAATCCTGCAGTCCTTGTTTGGCGCTGCGGCCGTCACCGTGACTGGTGAGTGAATCACGAATCAGATGCAGGTCACGGATGAGCGCGTCTTCTGACTCATAGGCATCAGCAGGCCGGGTCATTTCTTCACCACGCATACGTAATTCGATATAGGCCAGCGTCATCCTCAGGCGGTGGTGCATAAAGTAGAGTTGACGGCGATACGGTTCGTGGCGGAAACGCTCCGGATTGCGCGGGAAGACTTCTTCTGCCATCCATTCATTGGCAGCGAGTGCGGCGAGAAAGTCAGTGCTGGGCTGGCACAGACGGTCAGAATAGGTCAGTGTCCGGCCGAGGCTTTTGATTCGCGGCAGATACTCGTTGAGGATCGTCTTGGCATGCAGACGAATGGCCTGAGCAGTGATTTCCGGTGTTACATTCGGGTTGCCGTCACGGTCACCACCGACCCAGGAGCCAAACTGGATAAAACTGGGTATACGGATATCACGGTTTTCGTAGACCTTGTCGATGGCCTGTTCCATGTCACGGTACATGTCCGGGATGGCCTGAAACAGGCTGTCCTGGAAATAATAGATGCTGTGACGAATTTCACCATTGACGTCTGGTCGCTGGACGCGGACTTCATCGGTCTTCCAGAGCGTCTGGATCTTGCCTTCGAGCAGATCGGTCAGGCTGGCTTTCTGATAGGGAGAAAGTGTCGGGTCATCCAATTGCTTGCTGACTTCGAAAATTCGCCGGTGAGCCTCCATGATAGTGTGGCGCTTGGCTTCAGTCGGGTGCGCAGTGATCACCGGCATATAGCAGAGACGGTCGAGCATTGTTTGCAGGTCGTTATCACTGATGCCTTCCTTGCGAAATTCTCCCAGCGTCTCCTCAAAGGAACCCTGCCAGGGTTCACCCATCCGTAATTGTCGCCGGCGTTCCTGGTGCAGGAAGGCTTCTTCGGCAATGTTGACGAGACTGAAATAGTTGCTGAAAGCACGGACGATATGGGTCAGGGTCGTATGATCTGTCTTATTGATCAGGCGTGTTAATTGTTCTCGTTTGCTGCTTGAATCTTCCTTGTGCAATTCAATATAACC
>JALWQD010000358.1 GCA_026994735.1 Gammaproteobacteria bacterium
CCTCTGGCATTGCCTGCCAGGCAATGCCACGGGCACTGAGTTCACTGTTTTGCCCGCGCTTGACGACCAGAGCCGATAGATTTGCCAGCTTTTGGCAGAGGTAATCCGATTGCCCCAGTCCTCCGCCAATAGTGATCCTTTTCATCTGCGGACAAAGAGCGGTTATTAATTCCAAATTGATTTGCAAAAGAAAAGCGATACTTTCAAAAACACCCGCCAAGGTATCCTGGGGTTGATTTCGTTCCTCTTTTTCAATGACAAAAAAAGGATCGATATCACTGCGCCAGTACGGTGAACCCAGGCCACCAACGGTATTGATAAACAGCCGTGGCTGGATATCTGAAAAATCCTCCAGGTTAATTTTTTGAGGGGATATTTCCGGATGTGTTTTCAGTAACCATTGCAGAGCGGAGGCAGCACCATTGACCGTCCCTTCAACATAATAACTGTTATCGCCATTCCGGCTATCTGAAATGCCGGCCAGCAAACCGCTGCTGCGGAATGCTTTCTCTGTTAATTGTTGTCTTTCCATCGGTGCCAGGATAAATGCACCCGTACCGATATTGATCGTGAGTTCATCCGCAGCAATATCTCCCTGACTATACAATGCGGCTGTCTGGTCACCATTCATGGCCCGCAGTGGAATGGCCGTCTCGCGGAGATAGCCATAATCGTGCCGCACCGGTTTGATTTTCGGCATGCGCAGGTCGTGCAAACCGAACAATTCCAGCAATTCCTGATCCCAGTTTCTTTTATGGATATTACAAAGCAATGTCCGTGAGGCATTGGCGATATCAATTTCAATTTCGGATTGATTGCATAAATGATAAAGCAGAAAACTGGCCAACGGTGTAATGACGCAATCCTGTTGTCGTAGTTTACGTTTAACGAGAGGATTGTTTGCCATTAGCCAGGCTATTTTTGAAGCGCCATAATGAGCATTCATGCGTAAAGCCGTACGCTGTTCAATCAAGCGACGCTGCTTGCCGAATGCCGCCAGCAAAGAACGGCCACGCGTATCCTGCCAACTGAGTACCGGGCTCAGTAGCTGACCATTGGAAGGCTGCCAGGCAACAAGACTGGAACGTTGCGTCGCCAGCCCGGCCGCTAGTGGCTGTATCCCCTGCGAACGACTGACAGCGAGAACTTCTGCCAGACAGGCCTGTACCGACTGCAGTATTTCTTCACCATCCTGCTCAACACGCTCTCCATCGAAACGCTTCAGCTGGATCGTTTGTTGTGCCTGATAGCAGAGATCACCCCTGTCTGAAAACAAAATGACACGGGATGAAAAAGTACCCTGATCGATAGCGATCACTGTCTTGTCTGTTGTCCGGCTTGCTATGGCCACTGGCGCTTTGTGACAGGCGAGAGTTTTAGTTTTGCGGTATCGGCTAAAGCCCTTGTCGCGGGTAAAGAGCCTTGTAACAGGCGCATGACCTTGTTGGCTGTTCGTCGGTAAACCGTCAACTTGCCGCCAATAATCGTGACGATTCTTGGCCTCGCAGGATGGTCAGCCTGCAAGCTGACATCACGCCCACGATTGAAGATACGACTGCTCCCTTGTGCCAAGACACGAACACCAGCCATTGCCCCGACTATATGGGCACTTCGGGAGGGAAAATAATAGTCATAAACCGTTTGCAGGTACTCCTGTTCCAACGGCAGCAGCGAATAATGGTCCTTTTCCTGCGTCAGCACTGTTTCTGTCGTGCCTAATAATGCGCCCCCTTTCCAGGGCAATAAAAAGACTGCCCGCTGGTCTTGTGGCGCTTCCAGATAATAGGCCTGTGTGACCGCTGTCGCCAGAGATAAATGAGCGCCCTGAATCAAATCGGGCATCGGCAAGGCAGGGACAGGATCAATTTTCCCATTCAGGGAGTGAACCCAAGGCCCTGCGGCATTGACCAGGACACGACAGGCCAGCTGATGCTCCTTGCCCTCATGCTGATATCGGACCACTATCTGCCTGGCTGTTTTCTCTGCCTGCAGAAAACAGGCTCCGCATTGCAGTTCGGCACCCAGTTGTTGCGCCGAAGCCATAACCGCTTGTGTCAGGGCGGTATCATCCGTTTGCGCATCCTGATACTGAAAAACAGCCATCAAACCTTCTGTCTTCAGCCCTTCCAGTTGCGACCAGCAAGCGGACGGGACCTGATGATAGAAACTGTGACGCTGCAGACCTGCTAATAGTGCATACAAAGACAAACCGGCATGCATGGTCCAGCGACTTCTGTGAGTATCATGATAGATGGGAATATTAAAACGCAGCCGCTGAACAAGATCCGGGGCTTGCTTCAGCAACCATTCCCTTTCTTGCAGACTTTCACGAACGAGGGACAGTTGCATACTTTCAAGATAACGCAAGCCGCCGTGTATCAATTTACTCGAAGCCGCAGAGGTCTCCTGGCCGGGCATTGTGTGTTTTTCCAGCACTCGCACCTTGTAACCTTGCGCGGCAGCAGCCTGCGCTACCCCCACGCCGTTTATTCCGGCGCCAATAACAAGGACATCAAATTGCCGCATACGGACCGACCCTTGCTGGTTAAAAGCCTCTCAGCCAAAAAATATTTCTTTTGCCACCGTCAGAAAACACATCATCAGACAACTTATTTAAAAAAACTGAACTTATTTGTTTCTATAATTGTAAATCCAAGCTGATGGTAGTGCTGAATCTCCTCGTCTGAATCCAGCGTGTAAACCACCCATTGCCATGGACCGGGCCAGATTTCCTCACTTTTTTGCGGCGAATACTTTTTATCAATAAACAGATAATCCGGTGCCAACACTGCTGCCCTGGCCTGATTTTCAGTAGACCACTGGGGCAATACCCAGCCAG
Source organism: Gammaproteobacteria bacterium (assembly GCA_026994735.1). Classification (GTDB taxonomy): domain Bacteria; phylum Pseudomonadota; class Gammaproteobacteria; order SZUA-140; family SZUA-140; genus RI-283. Next base: position 2,840 of record JALWQD010000358.1, read on the forward strand.
TTGCTGTTTCCGGGTAATTATCCTGACTATACTTGATGGCCTCAATATTGAAAGAAATAATGATTGCCTGTGAGC
>JALWQD010000359.1 GCA_026994735.1 Gammaproteobacteria bacterium
AGGCGATCTTCCGTATCGATCGCCCGGTAGCGCGACAAGCGCTCAAGGAGCCAAGAGTGAGTGCCCATATTAAGTTTTTTTTGCACAGTGGGATAGCGCCTGCGGGAGAGGCTTTCTCCCGCAGGCTGGTATCGTTTAAGCGAAGTTGCTGGCGACGAAATCCCAGTTGACGAGGTTCCAGAAAGACTCGACATATCCTGGGCGGGCATTACGATAGTCGATGTAATAGGCATGTTCCCAGACATCGCAGGTCAATAGCGGTTTTTGACCGTTAGTCATCGGGTTGCCGGCGTTGCTGGTGCTGGCAAGGGCAAGTGAACCATCGGCATTCTGAACCAGCCAACCCCAGCCGGAACCAAAGGTGGTAATTGCCGTTTGGGAAAACTTTTCCTTGAACTCGGCAAAGGAACCAAAGGCGCTGTTAATGGCATCTGCGAGAGCACCGCCGGGTTCACCTCCGCCATTGGGGGATAGGCAGTTCCAGTAAAAGGTATGGTTCCAGACCTGGGCCGCATTATTGAAAACACCGCCAGAGGCCTTGCGGATAATCTCTTCCAGGTCAGCATCAGCGAATTCTGTGCCGGCGATCAGCTTGTTGAGATTGGTAACGTAGGTCTGGTGATGCTTGCCGTAGTGATATTCCAGTGTTTCACTGGAGATATGAGGCTCAAGGGCATCCTTGGCGTAGGGCAGTGCTGGCAGGGTATGTTCCATGGTCGGTGACTCCTGTGATGGTTGAGATAACAGTGACTGCTCCCCGGACGGGAACAGTAACCGCTTAATTTGGTCAGGTAGTCTATGCCAGCAAAGCAGGTCGTGCAATAGATGAAGAAGCGGGTTTTTCTTGGCTGTCATCCGTCGCGACAGGGTATGCATGAGACGAATATATATGGCCAAATGTCATTGCATAGCGTTAGAATGGAGATGCGGTGTTATGAAGTTCGGCTACTGGCCGATGGCCAGTATAAGTACCAGGGAGCGACGGTATGGAAACAAGTAACCCTCACCGTCGCCTGAGTCACACATGCAGACTAAGTCGAGAGGGCTTATATGAAACTTCCGCTACAGATTACCACCCGCAACATGTCACTTTCCGAGGCCGCTGAGAGCACTATCAGGGAAAAGGCCGATAAACTGAATACTTTTTGTGATCGCATCACGAGCTGTCGCGTCCTCGTTGAAGCGCCCCATCGCCACAAGCAGCAGGGCGTTCATTATAATGTCCATATCGACATCACGGTACCCGGCAAGGAAATCGTTGTTAAGAAGGAACAGAGCGAGGACATTTATGTCTCGATCCGGGATGCCTTTGAAGCTGCCCGTCGTCAGCTGCAGGATTATACGCAGCGACTCCGCGGTGATATGACAAAGCCTCGTCTGGAGGAAAGCCCGCCAATTCCTGAATAGGCATTAACACTTTGTTTATTTTGTCCTGCGGGTATTTCGACGGCCGGTGATGGGATTAAAAGAATGAATAACGATCCCATCACCGCCTGTCAGGACTGTCCCCGTTTGGCGAATCACCTGGCTGAAATTCGCCAGCAATACCCTGATTATCATGCTCGACCTGTAGCTGCCTTTGGTGACCCGCAGAGACGGCTGTTTATTGTCGGCCTTGCGCCCGGCTTGCACGGTGCCAATGCTACCGGCAGACCGTTTACGGGGGATCATGCCGGCATTATCCTGTACCAAACCCTGCATCGCTTTGGCTTTGCCAGTCGCCCGGAATCTGTCGCCTCTGATGATGGATTGAGACTGCCTGGTTGCCGTATTACCAATGCGGTGAAATGCCTGCCGCCTCAAAACAAGCCCAGCAGCAGCGAAATTCGCAACTGCAATCATTACCTCGCCGCGGAACTGGAAGCCTTGCCGGTATCGGTCGTTATTCTCGCCCTTGGCCGCATTGCTCACGAGGCGGTGTTACGGGCCTATGGGCTTAAGCTGCGACAATACCCCTTTGCCCATGCGGCGGAACACTCCTTGCCCGTCGGTAATTGCCTGATCGATTCCTATCATTGCAGTCGTTATAATACCCAGACCCGACGCCTGACCGCTGAGATGTTCGATGGCATCTTCAAGCAGATCCATAAACGTCTTGCCGGGAACTGACTGGCAACAAGGAGACGGGCGGCGACGCTTTCTCGCCAGTTTGCCGTTGCTGCCCGGTGTTTACCGGATGTTCGATGACAAGGAGCAGGTTATTTATGTTGGCAAGGCGGCCAGCCTGCGTAAACGGGTTGCCAGCTACTTGACTCAGGCGGCCGATTTGCCGGTCAAAACACGCGCTCTGATGAGTCATGTCGTACGTATTGATGTGACTTTGACACGCACCGAAAATGAGGCGCTGATTCTTGAAAACAACCTCATCAAATCACTCAAGCCGCGTTACAACATTCTCCTCCGCGATGATAAAACCTATCCCAGTATCCGTCTGACGGCAAACGATGATTTTCCCCGTTTGAGTATCTATCGCGGCCGTCGACGGCCGGGAGAACGCTATTTCGGACCCTATCCTGCTGCCGGTATTGTGCGTGAGACTGTCGCTGTCATACAGAAACTCTTTCGCTTGCGCACTTGTGAGAACAGTTTTTTCAGGAATCGCTCACGCCCCTGTCTGCAATACCAGATTAAACGCTGTACAGGTCCGTGCGTGGGCTTGATTTCGGCCGCTGATTATCGTCGTGATGTTGCTCATGCAGTGCTTTTTATTGAAGGTCGCGAACAGTTGGTGACAGATGATCTCAGCGCCAAAATGGACAGCGCTGCCGAGCGCCTTGATTTTGAATCAGCGGCTCGTTTTCGTGATCAGATTGCTGCCCTGCGTCGCTTTCAGGAAAAACAGTTTATTACCAGTGCCGGGCAGGCCAATGTTGATGTTGTTGCCTGTGCTGTTGAAC
>JALWQD010000360.1 GCA_026994735.1 Gammaproteobacteria bacterium
AGCATCTTCGGCCTCGCCAAGCCCCCCCGTATCAACAACCACACAGCGCCGCCCGGCCAGATCGGCAAAACCATAGTGACGATCCCGGGTCAGGCCAGGACGATCGGCAACAAGTGCATCACGCCGGCGCGTCAGACGATTAAAAAGCGTTGACTTACCAACGTTTGGACGCCCAACGAGAGCAATAACAGGGTTCATTCATCTATTTCCTTTACCAGCGCACGCCGAAAACGGCGCAACCATTGCTTAACCCGGGTCATATTGTCAGGCCCGGTTCGGATCAACAAGCGTTGCACTTCCGGCAACGCCTCAAGCTTTGCATCAGCATAGCGGTAACTCACGGAATATCGTTTCAATTCCGGATTATCGACATCCGGTGTTGCCAGCAGAATATCGATGGCGGTCATCAAGCGCTGCAGGGGACGCCCTTGCCGGTGACCAATATCCCGAAAAGCCTGCCCAAAGAGAGGCATAAAGCGATGATATACCATTGCCAGCCGTTCTGGATCGAATGCTTCCAGTGCCTCAACATAGGGTAAATAACGGCGAAAATTATCGTCATCAATGGTGAGCAGCCCATCTGCCTGCCGCTGGACCTTAAAATGCCCAGCGGGGGCTATAACCGGGAAATGTCGTCGAGGCAAGCGGCGGGCCTTTATTTGTTCCCCCATAACCACGAAACGAGGCAATAAATCCTTCCGTAGCAAGAGCTTCTGAAGCGGTGAAAAACCCATCTTCTTGCTGGCATCAGCGAGCGACTGGCGAAAAGCTGAGTCACTGGCATCAAGGGCGGGCAATGCCCCAGCAAGACGCAAACCGTTACGCACTGCCGTTGTTGGTAGCGGGGCAGTCTCAATAACGTTTTCAGTCCTTGCTTGCACTTGCTCGCCTCGAGGAGGCCGGGAAACAGGTGACGGGGTCAATGTCAGCGCTGCAGCAGGCTTTTCCGCACGCATTTCAGGCCCCGACAGACTCAGAGGCAATGAGACCTTGTCGACAACGTCAGCCGACCTTTCTGACTCGGCAGAAAACTGAAAAAAAGCCAGCGCCAATAACAAGATCAATAAAAACAGTAACGGCCATCGGTCGCGGAAAAACTTCACCTTGTGATTCATCATCATACCTTCAAGGTAACACGCATCCTTACGGTCGAAAAATGCCTCTGAACCGAGTGATGACCGAACACTCAGCGCCGAAGACGAAAAAAGGATCGTAGCAGTTCTGCACTCTCTGACGCCAGCAAACCACCGTCAACGCGAACCCGATGATTCGCAGCCGCTGAGGAAAAAAGATTACAGACTGAACCTGCCGCACCGGTCTTGGGGTCTGCTGCGGCAAACAACAATCGTTCGACACGCGCATGAATAATCGCCCCGGCGCACATCATACAAGGTTCCAGGGTAACGTAGAGTGTAGTTCCTGTGAGTCGGTAATTCGCGAGCAACTGACCGGCTTCACGCAGAGCGATAATCTCGGCATGAGCACTAGGGTCATGAGTAGCAATTGGCTGATTGGCCGCCGCAGCAAGAACGCGGCCATCTTGAACGAGAACTGCCCCGACAGGCACCTCACCAACCCTTGCCGCCTGACAAGCAAGATCAAGTGCCTGCCTCATAAACCGCTGATCATCTACCATCTGCCTATCTTCCATACAGGAAAACAGGAAAAACAAAACGGCGGGCAGTGCGCGACAACATCCGAGGCAATCTCGCGTTGCCTGTTATGAAGAACCGTGATGAATAGCGACAATCCGCAAGACCTTTACATCTTTCGATGAGGGCTCCCTTTCTTTTATATTAAGCAGGTAAGGCGATATCTCCGGCGCGAGTCCTCACCGCTAATAGGCCCATAAGACCCGCAGCACTCAACATGAGCCAGAAGGCCGACGGCAATGGAGTTACAACAACAGTTCCATTTGAAAGCAGGATATCAGCTGCGGCAACCTCATTGATAAAACCATGAACAAAAGGGTTGCCAGGGTCAGCATTAAGCGTCAACACACTCGAACCCGGAGCACCGGCTACCATGTCCAAGGTCGCCAGTAGAAACTGAATTCCAGGTGCCGCCACATCACGATCAGGTAGTGAAGGTGCAAAGTTGCCAAAGGCTAAAGTCACACGTCCCGTAGTGTTATCAAGTGTTGTCCCAAGCTCGAGCAATGGTGTGGCGTAAGTAACACCTGGAACCGACGAGGTGTAGATGACACCGGGAAGCGGTTTCACCTTAGCCACACCCGGAAGGTAATCCAACGTCACGCCCCCGCCATCGAGGTTCGAAAATCCCGCCAAAGGCGAAATGCTGCCCATAATATCGACTGAAAAGGCACGCCCCGGGTCAACTGTGGATAAAGAAGGCATAACTTTCAGATCTAAAAATGCCGCTTGGACAGAAGCCGCTACCATACAAAAAAAGCCGATCCACAATCCTTTTAATATCATCTTCATTTTTTGATTCTCCCAAAATTAAACTAAATGCCCCACCCTGACAGCTGAATAGTGAAATCCCTTCATGCATCCCAGCTGCCCTCCGAACACCTGCCAGCCGGTCGGCATCATAATCCTCACCTTATCGTTCATTCTATAGCTTTCTCCTTGCATCTGCCCACACTCTCCTGAGTTGATCTTCGACATACCTGCCAGAGCACAGCAATCCACCGAACTTCTTTTCTGTTACCCCCCTTTCGCTCCCTCTGAAATGGCTTCCAGATCTGAAGACCACCTCACTCCCGAAAAAAACCGGACGAACTACATCCCTCTTGGGCCTGGCGACTTGCCAAACATCCTCTTGAAGAAGCCGAAGTCCAGTGTATTGACCTTCTTGTCTCCATTGAAATCAGCATCGAGATCGGGGCCTTTTGATCCAAAGGCCTGTTTGAAAAGCCCGAAAT
>JALWQD010000361.1 GCA_026994735.1 Gammaproteobacteria bacterium
TTGAGTCCCAGTAAAACATCGACATTGGCGAGCCCCATATCCGCATCGAGAACAAGAACCTGATTACCGGCTGTTGCCAGTGATACAGCCAGGTTGACCGAGACATTTGTCTTGCCGACCCCGCCCTTGCCACTGGTCACAGCAATAACGCGTACCGGGCGCAACATCGCCATATCCTGCAGACCCTGCGCCTGATTATTGAGTCGTTCACTAGCGAGCATTAACAATATCTCCTGCCAGGCAGCCAAGGTTCACGATCTCATTCTCCTCATTATCAAGCGTTTCATTTGCCCAATGAACGAGACAACGTTCGGCCAGATAATGGGCTGTTGCGGATTGCATATCTTCCGGTACCTTTTGGCCATCGCAGGTATAGACAACAGGTAATGCATTCAGTATGGCGGCTGACAAGGCGCTGCCCAGAGAAGGTGACTCATCCAGTTTTGTCAGAACGCAACCAGACGGAGAAAAGATCGAGAATGAACGAATAACATCCATCAAACCAACCAGGCTGGTCGAGGCAGACATCAACAATAATGAACGATATCCACTGCCAAGACCTGAAAGCAGTTCACGTTGTTCAGCAAGGGTACGGTCATGCTGGCACATCCCCGCCGTATCGATTAATACCAGACGACGGCCCGAAAAATCATCGAGCGCCTGGCCAAGCTCCTGACGGTTAGCCGCCCGCCTTACCGGCACATCCAATATGCGACCATAGGCCCGCAACTGTTCAAACGCACCTACGCGATAATTATCAATGGTAATCAGCGCCACTTGGCGATGGCCATAGCGCATTGCCGCCTGCGCAGCAATCTTGGCGGTAGTGGTCGTCTTACCAACCCCTGTCGGGCCAACCAGTGAAAAGATACCCCCGTCACTCAGCCAGTCACGCTCAACGACTGGCAACATGGCTACCAGGGCCGCACTCACCTCTTCAGCGCAAGCAACAACCTCTTGCTCGGAATTTACTTTTTCGGCCAGTTGTTTACAAAGACCCGCGGAAAACCCATGCCGCAGTAGACGGCGAATGATCTCGGCACGAAAGGGATGATTGCGTGCAGTCTCACCCCAAACCATTGCCGATAATTGATGCTTGAGCATCGATTTAACGCTCTCGATATCCTGCCGCATATCACGTAGCAAGGGGTCCTGACTCCAGAAGTTTCCTTCCTCACGATGCGGCTTTTGTGGTCCATGACACTGTTTACCAGTCGCCTGGCCTGAACCAATAGCAAGCGGTGACTCATCCTGAATACTGTCAACGACCGCTTGACTGTTTTTTCTTTCTATTGTGCCGGCATCCGGGTGGCTTGCCTGACTGCCAAGCAGATCAATATCGTAATCCATGGCGGCAACAACCTCGACACCATCAGCCGTACTGCGATTGGAAAGGATGACCGCATCACTGCCTAATTCATCGCGAATCAGGCGCATTGCCTGACGGACATCCTGAGCAAAATATCGTTTAATTTTCATCGTGCTTTTACCTCAGGTCCTGCCTTCAAGCCACCCCTTGCAACCACTATTGAGTCAGTTGCGGGCCGCCAATACTGGAAACCACTCGAATATTCCGCTTATCGGGGATTTCGTCATAAGACAGCACGTGAATACTCTTCACGACCTGCCTGGCGAATCCCGCCAACAACCGGCGCAGCAAAGGCGGCACCAGCAATACAACCGGCTTACCCATAACTTCCTGTCGCCCTGCCGATTCGAGCAATGACTGGCAGAGCCCTTCTGCCAAACCCGGTTCGATGACAAGTCCCTCGCCATGTGCCCCCTGTGCACTCTCTTGCAAAATACGCTCCAACTCTGGATCCAGCGTCATAACTTCGATATCATCCGACAAGCCACTGATTTTACTTACAATATACCTTCCTAGCGCCACCCGGACATACGTTGTCAAAACGTCAGGATCTTGACTCTTATGCCCTTCTGCGGCCAAGACCTCGGCAATACTGCGCAGGTCCCGAACAGGAATCCGCTCTTCAAGAAGGTTACGCAGGACACGATGCAAAACCCCCAGCGAGAGGATCCCGGGAACCAGATCCTCAACCAGCTTCGGATTACTCTCGGCAAGACGATCCAGCATGCGCTGTACCTCTTCACGGCCGAGCAATTCATCAGCATGATCATTGAGTACCTGACTGATATGTGTTGCCACAACAGTGCTGCAATCAACCACGGTATAACCTTGCGCTTGTGCCTGATCGATCAAGCTACCTTCAATCCAGTAAGCATCCATACCAAAAGCGGGATCTTCTGTCTTGATGCCTTCGAGCGGCCCGGTAACATCCCCGGGATCAATGGCCAGATGACGTTCGGGATAGACCTCTGCCTCAGCCACAGAAACCCCCATCAAAGTCAGACGATAGTGATTCGGGGCAAGATCAAGGTTGTCGCGGATATGAATGGATGTCACCAAAAAACCCAGCTCCTGGCTAAGTTTTTTGCGCACACCTTTAATCCTCGCCATCAACTGGCCCCCTTGACGTGTATCGACCAGCGGAATCAAGCGGAAGCCCACTTCCAGGCCGACAGTATCGACCGGCTGAATATCATCCCAGCTGACCTCAAGAGGAGCTTCTTCTGCGTCTTCCTGGGCTTCTGCAGCAACGGCCTCTTCCTTGACAGCGACCCGTTTTTGCTTACGCTGGTGAATCGTATAGGCACCATAGGCGGCCAGTGCTGCCAGACTCAAAAAGGCCAGATTCGGCATACCCGGCAGGATTCCCATAATGCCCATAACGACAGCGGCAACAGCCAGTGAACGGGGGCCATCAAAAATCTGTTGAATGACCTGTCCACCCATATCCTGGTTTTTCGAAACACGTGTCACCATGATTGCGGTTGCCGTGGACAGCACCAGTGACGGGATC
>JALWQD010000362.1 GCA_026994735.1 Gammaproteobacteria bacterium
GCTTGCAGAGCCTGCGCCATTGCCATTTGCCACATCGCCCGCATTGGCAGACACATCACAGGATGGCTGCAGAGAAGAAGTCGAAAGCAGGGCGTCATCATAGGACACTCTAAAATGCCAGGCGAACGGCGTCCGGATAGCCTTATCTATCTGATAGGATTGCGCACCGTCATTGAACTCCAAAAAGAGATAGGTTACCGTCTCTTCAGCCCGCGCCGGCACACCCATCACCATGAGTCCACAGGCAGCCATGACGGTTAATTTCACAAACCTGTTCATCATAGATTTTCCGCCTCTTCTATCCAGTTTTCGCAGCCTGTGCGACTTTGTTTATTAGATCGCAAAACTTTGTTGAAAGTTATGACAAGCGGTCATCCCATTCCGGATTGAGCTCCTGCCCTTCAATCGTCTCGAAATACACCTGCATCAGGGCTTGTATCGCCAAAGGCTTGATCAGACCCTTGCGGAATGACCAGGCGATCAGGAAAGCAAGTACCAAGCCCCAAAATCCGGTCCAGTTCTGCAGTCAGCTCCTCGCAAGACATGGCAGAATAATTCTTTTCTGTTTGTCGTCTTCCTTTTCTTCGGCACACGCGGGTTGCAGAACAAGCATGGAGACAGCCTCTGGCAGGGCCGCAAGTTTGGCGATTTTTTACTTTATGGCTCCTGTCTTATGGCTTGCCGACTTTATTCAGAATGCTGTTAACATCAGGCGCCTCTGTTAGAGGGTATTTCTTGTAGGCCGTATAATTCGCGCTTTCGCCGGAAGTGTTGAGGTCCAGTTTGGTCGCCACCTTGCTCATTCCCATGACATCCTGTTCGAGAATGACGCCCGATTTGTGCAGGCACAAAGTTCCAAGTTGCGAAGAGCGATAGACCTCACATTCATACCCGGCGATGGTTTTCGCATTTCCGGTGGCGGAATAACCCATCCCTTCCATGAATGCGGCGTTCAGGTCTTTTGCCGAACGGTCATTGAGGGCTTTTTTTATTCTGTCATACATTGGATTGGTGCGAACGCTTGCCGTTCCGGCATCAAGATCAATGGTGTAAATCTTATCATCGACATAGATCGTTTGGGTGTGCTGTTCCTGTTTGAAACCGCCAAAACTCATGGCGGTGTTGGTAATCTCAAAACGGTTGCGGCCATAATTCTTGCTGCACTCGCGTGTTTGTCCGGACATCGCCTGCCCCTTCATCTCATAATCCACGCAATATTGTCTGGTAGGGTGCAGCCGGATACCACCGTCGCGATTGCCGGACCTTTTCGCTTTTTTCTCGGACTTGGTGACAGCAACAGTGGGCTTGTCACCATCCTGCCTGGCGGGATCCAGATTTTCAGACCGGCTGCATCCGACAAGCGCTAGGCTGATGGCAGATGCCGTAAAGATCAATGATTTCATGATCCTGCTCCTTTTCTGTTGGTTCAATTGGGACCCAGGGTTACGGTCGTTGTCACACCGGCACGCACTTCCACTTCTATGGGGGTAAAGTTGCCGGCCTTGTTCCAGCCAAGGACCCGGTATTTTCCTGCAGGCAGTTTCCTGATCTTGCCCGGGCGTAAAATGCCTTTCACCTTCTGGCCGTCCTGCTTTTGCAGGAATGCGCGGTCTGGTGGGATGCTATAACGCGCATTGGCATCATACTGGACGATCAGACCGCCAAGCGGCTTGGGCTGCAAGGTAACGGTAAGGCTTTCGCCTTGCCTGATTTCAACGATCTGGGGGTCAAAGGCACCAGCGTTTTCCCATCCGCGCACCTGATAATGCCCGGGGAGCACCGGAACGGGGGTTCCGGGGGTTACGAATGCGCTTTCATCCTGATCTGCGGGCTCAATCCAGGCGCGGTCCGGGCGGCGCAGATAGTCTTCATCCGAACCGGCATATTCGACAGTGATGGACCCGGTAGGAACCGGAATATTCAGCATCTGGTTATTCCGACTCACCTCCACCTCGACGTCTCTTGCCGGAGCAAGCAGGTCGGGTGAATCAAGCCGATAATGTCCCGGACGAACCAGCGCGCCCGTCTTGCCGTTAAAGCGATAAACCGTTTTGCCGTCCTGCTTTAGCTCAATCATGCGCTCTACAGTCTGGCCCCCGGAGAATGTAATTTGCGCAAACACCCTAACCATTGGTTGCAAGACAAAGTCGAGCACCGTCTGCTTGCCCGCTTGCAGGTCGGCCTCAAGCTGCAAGGCATTTTCCGCATTGAGATTAGTTTTGAACACATAATGGCCAGGCCGCGCCAGGGCTTCATCATTGGCGCGAAAACTGAATAGCTGGCGATCGTCCTGATAGGCGGCAACCCGCGCGCCCGGCACGCTCGTTCCATCTTGGGTAAACCGGGCGCGAACAATTGCCGGACGCTGAACACTGACATCCAGACGTGTATCGCCAGGCTCGTTTATGGCAACGCTGATGGATACGGGCTCAAATATACTGCCATCTGCCAACACCGGGCCAACCATCAAGGTATAGTCTCCGGCCTCTTCAATAACATTGCGGTGATTGCTGCGCACTTCGCCGACGACCTTGCCCTCGCGTATAAGTTCGCCCTTCAGAATAAAGCTGCGACCAGTGTCGTCAGTACCGTAAATGCGCAAGGCATAGCCCTGCTCCTTGTCCTGAGGGTCGGCGGAGCCGGGTTCTGGCGCTTTTTGCGTGCCCAGCGTGTTGAGGGCCTGGCTCAGCGCCTCAGCGGAGTTCGCATCCCGATACAACCCGCCGGAAGTTTCCGCCACGCAGGCCATGGCCTCCCGTTCCAAGTCGTTCAGGCCAACGCCAACGACGTGAACCCGAATTTTAATATTTTGCTCCTGCCATTCTTCCATGAGCGCACAGGGGTCAATATCGCAAGT
>JALWQD010000363.1 GCA_026994735.1 Gammaproteobacteria bacterium
TTCCGACCTTCGTCAGGCCCACCTCGGCCCCGCCGCCCCGGGCCGGGACGAAGGTGGCATCGATGAAGGCCTCACGCTCGTCCAGCAGCCCGGCCTCGCGCAGCTCGTTGGCCAGATCCACCAGGATCTCGCGGATGACCTCGCCGCGGCACCACTGCTGGAAACGGCGGTGGACGGTCTTATAGTTGGGGTAACACTGCGGGAGCATGTGCCACTGGGCGCCCGTGACCAGCACCCACAGCACCGCCTCCAACACGGCGCGTGTCGGCACAGGCGGTCGACCGCGCGCGTTCGAGGGACGGTTCTCCTCCGGAAAGTGATGGCGGATGCGTTCCCATTGAGCGTCGGTCAGCTTGATCATGCCTATCATTCTAGGTCTTGCGATAGGCGCACGCCATTTTTGAGATAGCTTCTAGGCCTTGCGATAGGCACGCACCATTTTTGAGATAGCTTCTAATTAAATATCAAGCACTTTACGTATCTCATAACAAACGCGCTGTACTGTTCGCCGATCTATGTTAAATGCCGATGGTAACCACAGGCCTTGTTGCGACACGGAGGTTGCGACGGGATAGACATGCGTTTCATCTCTATAGGGCGCTTGTAAATGTATCGGATGCCAGAACGCACGACAGCCGATCCCGGCGGCTTCCAATGCACTACGCACCCTATCTCGAGCATCGCTAAGGATGTCTGTCCATACTCGAACCTCCCCATTCTCTTCCGCTCCCAAGCCGGGGAACGTAACTCCCGCGATATCACCAAGCGCCTCCCTGTACCAAAAATCACGCTCGCGGGCCCGCTGGATACGTTTTTCTAAAGCCTCCAGTTGCGCGATGCCCATCGCAGCCTGAATGTCCGTAAATTTGAAATTGAAACCCAATACCGGATGGAGATCATCACCTCCCGTTCCTCTACACGCACGCCCTTGATCTTTCAGTTCAAGCAATCTCCGGTAAAGATTCTCATCATTCGTCGCCACCATTCCTCCCTGTCCTGTGGTGATGAACTTGTTGGGAGAGAATGAAAAACAGCCAGCGTCACCGAATGAGCCAAGTGGCCGACCCGCATATCGTGAACCAAGTGCCTCAGCCGAATCGGTGATTAGCCTAATCCCCCGGGCTCGGCATATAGGTTCAATCACGCGGTAATTGGCGCCACGTCCATTAACATCCACTGTTACAACAGCCCGAGTCCGTGGTCCAATAGCTTGTTCCAACTTGTCTGGATCAATGGTCAAGCGATTCGGCTCCACATCTACGAGTCGCACTGAAGCACCAACCAGGCGTACAGCATTTGCCGTCGCAATGAACGTGAAATCCGGTACCAGAACTTCATCGCCTGCTTCAACACCTGCCGCCATAAGTGCAAGAGCGATTGCTACAGTACCACTCGTAACGGCGACGCAATGACGTACTTCAACAAGCTCGGCGATTCGTGCCTCGAACTCTCTCGTCACAGGCCCATCATTTACGAAACCCGACCGCAATACCGCGATGATGCGCTGCTCCTCTGTCCCGGCCATTTGAGGATAAAACCATTCTATTCGCGTCCAGCGATTGTTCATATGTCGTGACCCTGGTTTCCTTCCCGCGCTGGCACACCCTTAACAATAGCGCCCGACGGCACGTCTTTTGTAACCACCGCTCCAGCGCCGATAACAGCGCCGGCACCTATACTCCGCCGTGGAAGCACGATCGCTCCTGCCCCTACATAGGTGGCTTCTCCAACCACAACATTGCCAAGGAGTCGAGATCCGGGCGCCAAAACGCAGAAATCCCCCACTTCGCAATCGTGGTGTATCGCCGCACCAATATTAATCTTACAGGCCCGACCGACTGATACTCCCGCCGATACAAGCGCACCCCGCTGGACTACCGTCCCCACACCTAACTCGGCGCGCGGTGATACATAACTTTCAGGTCCAATTACCGTGGCCAATTTTTCCCACCCATAGATAGGCGCCAACTTTTTTCTCTTTTGGCATTGATCAATCGCCAATACCACTGCTACATCTGTATGCTGCCGGGAATATGCTAACCAGTCGCCATCATCCCCAAGTACTGGTATCATTCCCGAAACAGCCGCCGGATTCGGATCAAAGACCCCAACGACTTCAAACTCCGTCATCACTAGCAGCATATCAATTAAATCCATGTCGACACTGACAATCACCACACGCTGGCTCATACCGCGCTCCCGCTGCTTTCCAGCAACGCACCGACCCGCCGACCGACGGCTTCAGGTGAAAAGTATCGCAGGTAAGTTGCCCGCGCGCGCTCACCGACTCGGCTCCTGAGCTCGGGCCTTTCGATCGCCTCTATTAGCAAGGCACAGATTTCCTCAGCAGTCGAGCCGAGCAGTACATTTTCGCCATTCACGAGCTCTGGAACTGAGTACGCGAGATTTTTATGGGCAATCATGCACGTACCGCTCGACAACGCATACGGAACGCGCGTATAGGTTCCTGTATAAGGACCAGCGTTGTTCAAGAACAAGAAGATGGGCCATTTCAGCATTTCAGCATCAATATCTTCGACATAACCATGGACTGACACCTTTGGATGATCAGCGATATTCAATGCTGAGCGCGGCAAGGTGCCTCTGCCGAACAGATGTACTCGCCATCCGTCCCCCCAAACGTTTCGGCTTAACCTTGGTATTATCTCTTTGGCTAAATATGTAATGCCAATGGACGAGCCTAATCCCCACATCGATCCTATTGCTCCGATAATTCCTACTTCCTTCCCTTGCCCGGTTGTACCTCGCGTCTGCCACGACCTGGCAAAAAAATCAGGTACAACCAAAGGAATATACTCTGAGCGAATCCCTTCTATCCGGTATACTGCTGCAT
>JALWQD010000364.1 GCA_026994735.1 Gammaproteobacteria bacterium
ATGATGCCCAGTTCGGACGACGAACAGCCCTTGAAGATCGCCGGCTCCACATTGAGCCGGTCGGCCAGAATGTCGTCACGATCCGACATCGATTAGATAACGCCCGCGGCTTCTGTGAGCAGGTAGCTGGCAAAGATCAGCACGATCGCACCGACAATGCCGAGCACGCCCACTTCGGCCCATTCGGCCTTGCCCTGGCGAGCCTCGTTGAACTTGGCGAATCCGAGATAGGCGATCCACAGGAAGCCCAGCACAGCGATCGCCAGCCCCAGGACCAGACCACCATCCTTGATGTAACCCGAAATGAGCCCAATCCAGTCACCGGCCGCTGGCGCGGTACTGGGTGCCACAGGGGTCGGCAATGCCGCCAATACTGACTGGCTTGCTGTAACTGCGAGCAACCCAGCCGCGGTTACCACCTTTTTTACTGCTTTCTTCATAATTACTTTCTCCGAGGTAACGGGGTTGCCCCCTGTTATGAATACCGGGGAATCCCCCGAACGCCTGCGGCAATGGCCAACGGCCGCTACCGCAGATAAAAACCCAACACCATGAGCACGATGCTGGCGCGCAACGTCGCCCAGATAACATCGAACAAAACGACCTGCCCGTTCTGCCAAGCACGGAAGGTGCCCAGCGTGACCCAAATGACCCAGATGAAGGCCAGTACCAGCACGACCGATGCGATACCGGTCAGCAGCGTCGCCGGTGTAAAACCGGAGCCCGCCTGAAATGCCGTGTTCTGGGCCGCCGTCATGATCGGCCATCACCGGCGGTAATCGCCGCGCAATGGCGGGAAGGTCCGGGGTTCTGAACGCGGGGCATCGATGTGCTCCTGGATCCCGAGTCGAATACGATCGAGATCCTGGCGCAGCCAGTCATACCGGAAGCGAACACGGGCATCCGGATTGGCTTGCGAAGCTGCCTCCGTAATCAACGGATCGATAGCCTGAAGTTCGTGGATAATCCGGGCAAGTGCTGCCCGCTCACCGTCTGCATCAGCAATGGCAAACTGAACCGGCAAAGCTACACCAAGCAAGCCGATAATTAGAACTTGGGTAATTCGCATTGATGTCCTCCCCGTATTGCGCATGAGGCGCAG
Organism: Gammaproteobacteria bacterium; assembly: GCA_026994735.1. Taxonomy (GTDB): domain Bacteria; phylum Pseudomonadota; class Gammaproteobacteria; order SZUA-140; family SZUA-140; genus RI-283. Next base: position 1,103 of record JALWQD010000364.1, read on the forward strand.
GATGAGGGATTCGGGGAGGACTAGATATGGAAAATCAATTCAGAAAGGTGAAGGGTTTTATGGTTTTATAAATAACCTAACGAGGCTGTCGGTGATTAGGGTGTTTTCCTGTATCGAAGCACCATGAAATCCGTCCATCACGCAGCCAAAAATGGCTATGGCAGCCTTTGTCTCGCCAAACCGATGGGTAGAGGGACGGCCGCCCTGCATACGTGCGCGTTAGTCGCCAATGCGGGCGGTGCACAGGTTGGAGCGAGAGTGTTACGACACTCCCACACCCGCACGGGCATTTGAATAGAGTCCATTTGTGCTTGTTTGCATTCACGACGCAGTAAAGATGCCCTAACACTACGTCCTCATTACGTGGAGGCCTGTCGACGAAGGTGATCGAGGAAAAAAGTACCGGTACCTCGGGTTCCGGGATACGCTCTCGCACCTGAGACTGAACCCGAGCCGGAGCAAAGAGCGCACCAATCCATGCGGCAATCCTGCTAAGTATATTCATTGCGCTTACCAAGAAATGGGCGATTTAGTCTGTATGACTCCTTCAACAGAAGGAATTCGTGCTGACGACAATAGGGGCAGTCGGGCTTTCCCTCTGTTTCGTGACTACTGATTTCCATCTTCACGAAATCTATCAAGAACATATCGCGACGCAGCTCCGGCGGAAAACGCCGAAACGGCTTTATCAGATCGAACAGTGTCGCGAGTGCAAAATCGGCAGAGGCGCTAGTAAAGGGGCCAACACCAGGAGCATCCGTCTCACCATCCTCGAGATAGCGATCCTTGAGTTCCTCGTCGGTGATGTCGGGGTTCTCACGTCGCGCAAGCTGAGTTTGAATCCATGTCTCGTTAATGACGGCCTGACAGAAAAGGCATTGACCGCTCTCGGGAAGTATGGTGCTGACACGCCCGTGGTGATAACGAAGGACTGGATGTCCGTCGAGTCCTTCATCAACTCGGCCACCAAGCCCGACATCAATAAGAGGCTGCACATAGGTATAGAGCGCCGCGTTCATTAGTTCGCGGCCTGCGAAATCATCTGTACAACCGAAAATGACGTCACAACTGGCTAATGCGTCGACGGCTGCTGGATCAGTATCGACGTCCGAGGTGATCGCCGCTACCTTAAGGGACAATCCGATGTCCTCAGTGAAGGCTTTCAGTGAGCGTGACTTAATTTGCCCAACATCCTGTCTCATCAGCCCCCTTACCCTATTGAGATTACTCAACGCTAATGGGTCCTTGTCGATCAAAACCAGCTCGCCAATTCCCGCTCGCGCACCGAGAGTTGCAAGCGGACTCCCTGTGCCCCCGTTGCCGATGACACCGACACGAAGCGACTGAAGTATATCAACGAAGGGTTGGCCGAAGGCAGCTGCCTGCCGCGCCTGTATTTTGCTGTGTTCGTCGCTGCTCTTTTTATAGCCATACAGATCAATCCGCTCTCCTAGGACGAGCGTATGTCTGACTGGCACCACCATATCTGGCGAGCGACCGCTGCGTGTACGGGCAAACCATTGCCCTTCTGCCCAAAGCATAGATACCAGGGTGATATCAGGGCCGTTACGGTTGCTCAGTGCTTTAAGTAATGTACGCTCGTTCTCATCATCGATGGCCCCCTGTGTCAGGATAGTTGTCGCCTCTAATTTATTTATTAGAGGAAAACAAAATGGGTATAAGACATACACAATCATATAAAATACAAGCAGTGGAAAAGGCGCTGAGCCGATCCCCACAGACA
>JALWQD010000365.1 GCA_026994735.1 Gammaproteobacteria bacterium
CACACCCGGGAGTGGCCGTCCAGCTGCCATCAGCCGTTTTCACGGCATCCCCCGTAGGCACCTCGATCACTTTCTGACCATGCACTTGTCGCAGCCAACACGGCTCCCCAGGCAATTGCCGACGCAAGCGGTCAGCGGCAGCAGCATGGGTTTCAAGAGAAAAAGCCTGGCCGGCAAGATAACTGCCCGCGACAGGCAGCCGCAGGGTTGTCAGGGCATGAACATGAGCCGCTGCCGGCCAATCAGGCAACAACCAGGCAGCATCCGTCGCTTGTGCCTGAGACATGCTTACTGGCGACGGTCGCGGGCAATCTCGGCCAGCTCTTCCGGGCTGGTATGGCGAACATCTTTCCCCTTCACCAGATAAATCAGATACTCACAGATGTTCTCGGCATGGTCGCCAATCCGTTCAAGGGCACGGGCCGTCCACATGACATCCAGACAGCGGCGGATGGTCCGTGGATCTTCCATCATCATCGTGACTTGCTGGCGCATAATGCCATCGAATTCATGATCGATTACGGCATCTTCTTCAACTACCGCCAGGGCAGCACTGGCATCAAGCCGGGCAAAGGCATCAAGGGCGTGATGCAACATCAACCGCACCCGTTCACCGAGATGTTCGATCTCGAGATAGTGATTATGCGGCCGCTCCATCGCCGACAGGCTGATGGCCTTGCGCGCCACGGTTGTCGCCTGATCGCCGATCCGCTCGAGGTCATTTATGGTTTTAATGACGGCAAGCACAAGTCGCAGGTCACCGGCCGTCGGTTGGCGGCGAACGATAATCTGCATGCAGACCTCATCAATAGCGACCTCGTGACGATTAACACGGGCATCATTGTCGATGACCTGGGTGCTGAGGGCGACATCATTATCGATAAGGCCGCGCAAGGCGTCACTGATCTGCTGTTCGACCAGCCCCCCCATGGCCAGTACGCGATGATGCATCGCCTCCAGCTCACTATCGAATTGACGCGAAATATGCTGTCTGCCAAGCGTTTCACTCATCTAATGAATATCCTCAGGCAACGGCGCATCTGCGCGATAGCGGCGTGACAATGGAAAACAACAACTGAAGCGGCTGCCCTCACCGACAGTGCTCTCGATTTCGAGATAGGCATCATGGCGACGCAGCACATGTTTGACGATCGACAGGCCAAGACCAGTCCCTCCCAGGCTCGATGAACGCCCAGCATCCACCCGGTAGAAGCGTTCTGTCAAGCGCGGCAAGTGCTGCTGCGGAATGCCGCAACCACTATCCGTGACAATAAAACGGCTACTGTCATCGCTGGCCAGCCATTCGAGACGGACAAAACCCTCTGGCGGGGTATATTGCAGGGCGTTATTAAGCAGATTGGAAAAAGCGCTGTAGAGCGTCTTTTCATCGCCCAGCAGGTCGACATCACTGACAGCGCCCAGCGTCAGATGCTGCCCCTGTGCCAGCGACTCCCCCTCATTGAGCAAGCGCAGCATTAAGGCCCGCATATCGACACGTTCGGAACGTCCTTCGACAGCCGGCTCTTCAAGATGGGAAATCGTCAGCAGATCATCAATTAACAAACGCATACGCTGGCTCTGGTTCTGCATTTGTGTCAGTACACGCAGCATAACGGTATCCGTGCAAAAACGCTCCTCGAGAGCCTCGATATAACCGGCAAGAACCGTTAACGGGGTGCGTAATTCATGGGATGCATTGGCGACAAAATCACGCCGCATTGCCTCCAGGCGAGTCGCTTCGCTGACGTCACGGACAATAATCAGATGCAACCCTTCGCCATAGGGAATCTGCCTGACAGCAAACACCTGCCCCGGCCTCTCCGGCAATTCCAATTGCACTTCACGGGCGTCACCGGGCTGTCGCATATAGGCGATAAAATCAGGATAGCGCAGGATATTGTCGACACGTTGACTGACATCATGCCCTTTCAGAGCAAAGATATCGGCAGCGGCACGATTAAACCACTCGATAGTATTGTCTACCGTCAGGGCAATCACGCCATCCGGCAATGCTGCCGCCAACTCCCGTGATCGTCGCAGATATTCACTCAGGCGCCGTTTGCGATGCTCGGCGCGCAAACGCAGGCCCTGCACCTGGGCATAGAGTCGTCCCCAAAGACTGCTGCTATTGAGATCTTGCGGTAACGATGTCCCGCCCTCACACAACCAGCGCGAAAAACGGAACAGCGCCCAGGACTGCCAGGCGAAGCAAACGAGAAGCAAGGCCAACACGAAGGCAATGACCTGACCGGAGACAAAGCCAAGCATGACGGTGGCTGAGAACAACAAAAAAAAGCGCTGCAGGCGCTGACGCCAAAGCAATTTGATACTTTGCCTCATCTCATACAAACACCAAAATCATCGCGACCGTGCACGCTCTTCAGCGCTCTCGCGCAGGTCTTGATGCAGTGTCGCCAGCAACAGCCTCATGTCGTCCGGCAGCGGACTCTCCCAGAACATCGTCTCACCCGTCAATGGATGACAGAGGCCAAGACGCGCCGCATGCAGTGCCTGACGGCCAAAACCTTCGAGCATATTTCGCAGGCTTTCGCTGCTGCCGGCAGCGTTGCGCCGCCGCCCCGCATAAGCAGGGTCGCCAACGATGGGATGACGAATATAAGCCATGTGCACACGTATTTGATGTGTCCGCCCAGTTTCCAGACGCAGCTCCAGATGACTATGACGACGAAAACGCTGGCGCAGGCGATAATGCGTCCGCGCCTCACGACCCGCGGCAACGACCGCCATTTTGGTACGCTGTTTCGGATGCCGGCCAATCGGTTCATCGACGCAGCCACCGGCTGTTAACTGACCAAAAACAACGGCCTCATAGACCCGCTCAAA
>JALWQD010000366.1 GCA_026994735.1 Gammaproteobacteria bacterium
CTGCCCGGCACTCGTTTCGCAAAGCCAATATTCCTGCTGGGCAGGACGATCAGAAATCAGAGCTGCCGGGGATAAAAGCGCAATGTTTAAACCTGCCTTGGGATCTCGGGCAGAGATGTATTCAAATCCTTCTATTCCCGCTTTGTACATGTCATGCCCGAGCGCCTGTGTTGACGTGTAATCACGGGGACTTTTGAGGATGTCAGTATAAGCATTGAATGGGGGGCATTGTAGTTTTATCCCCTGTTCGCTAGCGTACTCTGCCTGAAAAACCGTGTGCTGTGTTGTCAGCTTCCCTGACGGCGGTGTCGATTCCATTCCGGCCCAGAAGAGTAGACGGTAGTATCCCGTTTCAGCCAGGGCTGTTGGCAACGACAAGGCAGCATAAAATATACCGGCATTTAACCGCGTACCAAACCTCGAACCATTGCGCAGGGGCGGATATCGAAAGGGTGTGGATAACAAGTAGTGTAGCCGTTCGCAGCCTTTTGGGCAGTGAGGTTTAGTGGTTTCCAGCAGCTGTTCCAGAAGGGATTGCTCCTCCAAAGTATCGACCAGATGGTTGGTCGCGATCTGCTCCTGGCATTCAACTACCCGGGTCAGGGTGCCGGCAATCGATTGTATCGCATCATTACCATGGCACGTTTCCCACAACGCCATCACACCTTGCCGCGCATGGCATCAAGATATTCCAGGACATAGTTCAGGCCGGTTACTGTTTGAACCTGCTCCTTGGGGATACCTAGAGTATGGTTATTATAGGTGCGCATCCAGTGCTGCATTGTCTCTGTGTCGCCTCCGACAAGTGCATAGAGTCCACGGTAGCAACGTATAAGGATAAGTGCTAATTCACCCGGTTTGCTGATGGGATCAAGGCCCCGGTTTAATGAGGTGCGGTTGCGGCCAATGACGCGCCCTAGCTGCGCCTGGTTCATCCCCAGAGCCTTGCCGGCATTCTGGAAAGCCTTGGTAAGCACATGGGCAGGGTCAACGCTTAATTCAGTTTGTGTGTTCATCGCGCCTCCTTTGTTGCATATAATACATTATCGACTGATATGTCGCAATATGCACAATAACGCGGCCATATGAATCCCCTGCCCGCTTAATCAGACACGATCACCCGGCATCACTGATCTTTTTAGCGAAGGGACGCCACTCAGCACGCAGCGTGCCATTGTCAGGGACATTGCCGACTTCTTGCTCCTGGGTATCGGCGTCAGCCGTGCGAACAGATCGCGCCACAATATCCAGTGCCTGCCGCTCGATGATGTGCTTAACGTTCTCTTGAATCACCCTGCTGAACGCTGGGAACCAGGAGTCATCGCCTGCGAAAGCGCTTCAAGAGCCTCTATAGCCTTCGACGATCCGGTGCTATCGGCCTTCACTTGCATTTGCACATCGAGGGTTTTCGGCCCCCAGTGACCTTCCCCTTCCCCACTCGTCAAGGAAGCCATGCGCAAATATTCAGTCACCCGGGCAGACAAAATCCGCAAAAAGACTGTGATTCTGCCCGTAGAGGTAAGAAAAAAGCGATGACTGCAGGGCAATTGGAGAAGGTCAATAAGGGGCAGATACAAGGAAAAAGCCTGACAGCCCTTCGGGATCGGGCGTTGTTTTTGGCCTCATTATTCTCCGGTGGCCGACGCCGATCCGGTCCGGATTCAGTGACAAAACCCTAGCTGGGTGCGATCCAAAAACTGTTCCAGGATGCCCTGCTCAATGTGGTCATCCGGCGATTACCCAGACGTCAATAATTATTGAATCTGGATGCTGCGATGCGGAAGCTCGTCATCGTCCTGTGATGAATGACTGGCCATCAAGTCTTTTTCAATCTTGACACAGTTGCGCCCGCCTTCTTTAGCGCAATAGAGAGCAGCATCAGCGCGCGCAATCAAATCATCATGGTTTTCACCCAGACGATAAGCCGCGACACCACAGGATAAGGAAATATGTCCCAGAACCTTTTGGCTATTAGCCTGCCTTAATACCGATGCGGCAATCGCACGACGAAACTTCTCGGCAATCATAGCGGCATCGACAATGCGCATGTTGGGTAAAATGATAATGAATTCCTCGCCGCCATAACGGGCAACCAGATCCTCATCAGGAGCAATGGTCGCGAGCTTCTTACTGACATGGCACAGCACATTATCACCAATAGCATGGCCATAGGTATCGTTAAAACGTTTGAAAAAATCGATGTCCGCCATGATCAGCGATAGCGGTTCGCCGCTTTCATCTGCGGCCTGACAGGCATCATTCAGGCGACGATTAAAGGCCCGGCGATTAGCCAGACTGGTGAGCGGATCGCGTTCAACTTCGGCTGTCATCTCTTGCATTCGATTACGTAAGGCACTCACTTCCTTGTCCATAGCGGCAAGTTTTTCCTGCAACGCCAGGGTGTGTTCCTGCATTACTTTGGTTTCATCGATAAGTTTGGCCAGTACTTCTTGGGACTGACCGGAATCACCACTTTCCGTTAAGTCACAAACACCTTGTTCAAGGACGCGATGGTATTCACCGGTAACCTGACTGCCACGCTGCAGATCCTGCGATGATTCACCAATCATCCGGATCAACTCAGAATACTGTGAATCAATTTCCCGGTATTCTGGCGCTACGAGAAAACGGGCATAGAGATCTTCACAATCATCATTACTTAGATGATAGTCGATATTTTCTTTTAACCTGCCGTTAATGACTTCTGCAAGCGCTTCATTTGCTTCGGAAATATAGCAAAAAACAACCGCATAGTTGTTCGGTGTTGCTGCCAGTTGGTGCTCCTGGAGCATAACGATTGTCTTTTTCAGGTGTTCCTTATCATTCATTAATAG
>JALWQD010000367.1 GCA_026994735.1 Gammaproteobacteria bacterium
GCCAAGAGCATCGAGGCAGATATCAACACCGACATGGGCGGCAAAGGCCATCTCGCAGATTGTCGTAAACAGGCCACCATCCGAACGATCATGATAAGCCAGCAATAAACCGTCAGCATTGAGCTGCTGAATACTGGCAAAGAAGGCCTTCAATAAATCAGCACTGACGACATCCGGCGCGCTGCGCCCGACTTCACTGTAGACCTGGGCCAGTGCCGAACCGCCAAGACGGTTTTCACCGCAACCAAGATCAATGAGAACGAGACGGCTCTCTTTCTCTCGCCGCTGTAGCTCTGGTGTCAGGGTCTGACGAGCATCAACTACCGGTGCAAAGGCACTGATAACCAATGTTAGCGGCGAACTCATTTCCTGCTGCTGGTCGCCCTCCTGCCACACTGTTCGCATCGACAATGAATCCTTACCGACAGGAATGGCAATGCCAAGTTCGGGACAAAGCCCCATCGCCACCGCCTCAACGGTGTCATAAAGTGCAGCATCTTCGCCACTACTGCCAGCAGCTGCCATCCAGTTCGCCGAGAGTTTGATATCACCGATCTTGTCAATTCTTGCAGCAGCGATATTGGTCAGCGCCTCAGCAATGGCCATGCGACCAGAGGCGGCAGGCTGGCAGAGGGCAATCGGTGCCCGTTCCCCCATCGCCATGGCCTCACCGGCAAACCCCTGATAATCGGCCAGTGTCACAGCCACATCGGCAACCGGCACTTGCCAGGGGCCCACCATCTGATCACGGGCAACAAGCCCGGTGACAGTGCGATCACCGATCGTAATCAAAAAGCTCTTGTCAGCCACAACAGGCAAACGCAAAACACGACTGGCGGCATCGGCAAGATCAACACCTGTGCCCTGAAAATCAGCACAGCGGGCATCAACGTGACAGACATCACGCAACATCTTTGGTGCCTTGCCAAAGAGCAGTGACATCGGCAGGTCAGCGGCATCATCGGCAAGCAACTGATCCGTTACCGTTAGCTGTTCTTCCGCAAGAACATCGCCGACGACGGCATAGGGACAGCGCTCACGCTCACAGAGAGCAGCAAAAACAGGCAAGTCGGTGTCGCTGACCGAAAGCACATAACGTTCCTGGGCTTCATTGCACCAGATTTCCATCGGTGACATCCCCGGATCATCAACAGCAACCCGGCGCAACTCGATCCGGGCACCGCGCTGACAATCATGAACAAGTTCGGGCAGGGCATTCGAAAGTCCGCCGGCACCGACATCATGGATGGCAATAACCGGATTGTCGTCGGCCATCTGCCAGCAACGGTCGATAACCTCCTGACAGCGCCGTTCCATCTCCGGGTTACCGCGCTGAACCGAGGCAAAATCAAGATCCTCACTACTGGCCCCGCCAGCCACGGAAGAGGCTGCCCCCCCACCAAGCCCGATTAATAATGCCGGGCCACCGAGGACGATAAGACGCGCCCCTGCAGGTATAGGCAATTTGTCGATATGCCCGCGACTGATTGTACCCATACCACCGGCAACCATCACCGGTTTGTGGTAACCACGGAGCAAGGGACCACGGGCTGTCTTGGTCATCAATTCGTAGGTGCGAAAATATCCGCACAGGTTCGGACGACCAAATTCATTATTGAAGGCCGCCGCACCAAGTGGCCCTTCAATCATGATTTCCAGTGCTGAAGCCATCCTTTCGGGCCGGCCATAGGCAGCCTCCCAGGGACGACGCCCTCCCGGCAAAGCCAGGTTGGAGACTGAAAAACCACAGAGACCGGCCTTCGGACGCGCGCCGCGCCCCGTTGCCCCTTCGTCACGAATCTCACCACCGGCACCCGTCGCTGCTCCCGGAAACGGAGCAATCGCCGTTGGATGGTTATGCGTCTCAACCTTGATATTAATATCTGCTGTCGCTGTGATCGCTCGATATTGACCATCGGACGGATCAGGAAAAAAGCGCGCAGCCCGATGACCAGCAATAACCGCCGCATTATCATGATAGGCAGAGAGTACGTCGGCAGGCGAACAGGCGAGGGTATTGCGAATCATCGCAAACAACCCCGGCTCCTGCTCTTCACCATCAATGCGCCAATCAGCATTGAAAATCTTGTGTCGGCAGTGCTCAGAATTAGCCTGCGCAAACATCATCAATTCGACATCTGTCGGGTTTCGGCACAATGCCTGAAAACTCTCCAGCAAATAGTCAATTTCATCATCACTGAGAGCCAGCCCCATGCTTATATTGGCTTGACGCAAAGCCGCTTCACCACCAGCAAGGATATCGATAGACTGCAAGGGAGCTGGCTGGGCATGTAAAAAAAGGTTCTCAAGGGCCGCAAATGAAGTCCAGACAGATTCGGTCATACGGTCATGCAAATCGGCCTGAATACGTGCCAGCATGGCAGTCGTTGCCTGTTCACCATCACGAAGGAAGAGTTGATAGTGACGGGCATGTTCGATTCGACGCACGCCCTGCAGGCCACAAATTCTAGCAATATCTGTTGCCTTGCTTGACCACGGCGAGACTGTACCCGCGCGTGGTGCAACGATCAGAACAGCCGCTTCATCTGCCACCACCGTCAAACGATTACCCTCAAGCAAACGCTCGAGCGCAGCGAGTGCCCTGGCATCGGCATGATCTTCAAGATCAACAATATAGAGCGCACGGGCGCTCAAGTCTTCGATATCGGGAATCGCCTGGCGAAGACTGTCGACCAAAGCGCGACGGCGAAATTCGGACAGTGTCTCGCTACCTTGCAGGAGAATGATCATTGCCCGCTACCGTCTTGCCTTGGCGACGGGCTATCACTTGCCATCATCGTGCTATCCTCCGCAAAAAACCTCTCCCTG
>JALWQD010000368.1 GCA_026994735.1 Gammaproteobacteria bacterium
GATGATGGCAATAAAGTAGGAGTCGGCATTTTAGACATGCTTCTGAGTAAATAGTTCGTCAGCACAGTTGGTGTTTTAGGGGAAAACCTTGTTAAAGGGCTTGACCTTCACATGGGCATAGACGCCGGCTTGATGGTAAGGATCATCGCGTGCCCATTTTTCAGCCTCGGCAAGGGAATCAAATTCAGCCACGATAAGGCTGCCAGTAAAACCACAGTCACCCGGGTTTTTATCGTCGATGGCCGGGTGTGGACCCGCCAGGATCAATTTGCCAGTATCGAGCAAAAGTTGCAATCGTTGCAAGTGGGCGGGTCGTTGTTGCATGCGTTTGCCGAGGCTGTTTTCACGGTCTTCGGCGATAATGGCATAGAGCATCAGAGGCTTTCCTTGCGGTCGTCGTTTCCTTCAGGGGTCATGTGCCTGGATATGTAAATCGATTGCGCAATGATGAAGCAGATGGTCATACCAAGAAGGCCAAAGAGTTTGAAGTTAACCCAGGTCGCGGTATCGAAATGGCGCATGACATAGAGGTTGCTCAGGCCGCTGATGATGAAGAACATGATCCAACCGCTATTGAGTCTTGTCCAGAGGTTGTTTGGTAACTGAATCTGGTTGCCCATCATACGCTCGGCAATCGTTTTTTTGCCGACAAACTGGCTGCCAAGAAAGACTAGCGCAAAGAGCCAGTTGAGAACGGTCGGCTTCCACTTGATGTATACTTCATCCTGCAGTAACAGGGTAGCGCCACCGAAGATGACGATAATTGCCAGCGTGATCAAGTGGACGGGAACCCAGCGTTTTTGTTGATAGCGTCCGACAATGACCTGGATGATGGCGGCCACGATTGCCGTTGCCGTTGCGATATAAATATCATAGAGCTTATAGGTGACGAAAAAGAGTAGTATGGGAAAGAATTCAAAGAGTAGCTTCATGGACAGTGTGGTCGCTGATGGTCGTGATTGTTGGGCTATCGGCAGTTTGCCGGGACGTCTTCAAACTGTGGGTAAAAATCATAGACGGAATTGTATCATGGGTAAGGAGATTCTCGCATGCCTATAATCTATGATTTGCACAGTCACTCGACTGTTTCAGATGGCATCTTGTCGCCCGCCGATCTTGTCACCCGGGCAGCCGAGTGGGGGGTCGATGTGCTGGCCTTGACCGACCATGATTCGACGGCCGGTCATGCGGCGGCGCTGGCAGCAGCGAGTGAGCACGGTTTGCGTCTGATTTGTGGCGTTGAAATCAGTGTCAGCTGGAGTGGCCAGTTGCTGCATATACTGGGTTTAAATATTCACTCCCATGCAACGCGCCTTGAAGAGGGGCTGGCTGAACTGCGCCAACGGCGTCTGGGGAGGGCGCAAGCGATTGCCAAACGCCTTCAGGAGGCGGGCCTGGAAGATGCCTATGAGCGTGTTTGTGATCAGGCCAAAGGCAGCGCCATCATTGGCCGCGCACATTTCGCACGGGAACTGGTCAAACAGGGGATGGCCAAGGATTTTCAGGCGGCCTTTCGTAAATACTTGCGTCGTGGGCGTCCTGGTTATGTTGCCTGTGAATGGGCGGGGCTTGATGAGGCGATAGGCTGGATCAAGGCGGCAGGGGGTGTTGCTGTGATTGCCCATCCGGCACGCTATCGTTTGAGTCGGACACGATTACGCCAGCTATGCCAGGTTTTTCGCGATCTCGGTGGCGAGGGTATCGAGGTTGCCTCTGGCAGTCATTCATCGGCTGAGGTGCTCTCATTGGCTGAGTATGCCCGTGAATTTTCACTTTATGCATCACAGGGATCAGATTTTCATGACCCAGAGCAGTCCTGGACAGCACTTGGCAAGATGCCGGCATTGCCTTCAGATCTGAAGCCGGTCTGGTCGCTTTGGGAGGCATCCCTGTCATGGGGGCAGCAAGCAGTTTGATGGCTCTCGTTATTGTTTAATAACAGCGGATTCCGTTATGCAGAGAATAGTCGTTCATCCGACTCACCCACAGGCACGGTTGATCAAACAGGCTGTTGTCTGCTTGCGCAAGGGCGGTATTATTATTTATCCAACGGATTCCTGTTATGCCTTTGGCTGTATGGTTGGGGAGAAAGCTGCGATGGAGCGTATTTGTCGCATCCGGCATATCAACAGCGATCATAATTTTACACTTGTCTGTCGTGACTTATCTGAAATTGCCAGTTACGCACGCCTGGGTAATCGGGAGTTTCGTTTAATGAAGGGCCTTACGCCGGGGCCTTATACCTTTATACTCAATCCCACCCGCGAAGTACCGAAGCGCCTTTTGAATCCCCGGCGGAAAAGTATTGGTTTGCGTGTGCCTTCCCATCCGGTTGCTCATATGCTACTGGAGATGCTCGTCGAGCCATTAATGAGCGTCACTCTGATCCTTGATGACGACAGGTTGCCACTGAGCGACCCGGATGACATTGCCGAGCGCGTCGGCAAGCGCGCCGACCTGTTTCTCGATAGTGGTTCCTGTGGTCACGAGCCGACATCTGTTGTTGATTTGTCGGGAGATTTACCGAAGATTATTCGTCATGGCAAAGGCGATTTGTCTTTTCTTGAATCCTAGCAAGGGGAAGTTGTGGAAACACTGAATACTGTTCAACGTCTGGCCATTTGGCTGTTGCCCGTTTTGCTGGCAATCACCGTTCATGAAGTTGCCCATGGCTGGGTAGCAAAGCTGCTCGGTGACCGCACGGCAATGATGCTTGGCCGTTTGACGCTTAATCCACTAAAACACATCGATCCTTTGGGGACGGTCGTATTGCCGGTCATGATGCTAATGATTGGTGGTTTTGTTTTTGGTTGGGCGAAACCGGTACCGGTGACGTGGGAAAACCTTAAGAAACCAAAGCGTGATATGGCTTTGGTAGCACTTGCCGGGCCGTTGGCAAATCTGTTAATGGCCTTTGGCTGGCTGCTCGGCATCCATTTTGGAGAGGCTTTGCTGGCGCTGCAGCCAGCCATCGGTTTGCCGCTGATCTATATGAGTGTTGCCGGTATCTTTATCAATGTGGTATTGCTGGTGCTTAACCTGCTGCCACTGCCACCTCTCGATGGTGGTCGCATTGTTGCCGGTTTGTTGCCGGGGCCATGGGCATGGCAATACAGTCGTATAGAACCCTTTGGCATGATAATTATCATCGTCCTTTTCATGACGCAAATCCTTGGCAGTATCATGTGGCCGATCATTTCTGAAGTGTTGGCTATGCTATTCTATGTTGGCCTCATCTCACCGGCTCTTTTTCAGGCCAGTCTGCAGGCAATCATGTGAATATTGAAACCATTTTGATCATTAAGATTAGGAAGCAGGAAATATCGTGTTAGGGCCAACTGCACATAATCGACGTGTCCTGTCGGGCATGCGTCCGACTGGCCGATTGCATCTCGGACATTATCATGGCGTGCTGAAGAACTGGACCCAGTTGCAATATGATTATGAATGTTTTTTCTTCGTCGCTGACTGGCATGCGCTGACGACCGAGTATGAAAATAAGTCGGTGATCCGCGACAATATCTATGAGATGGTCGTTGACTGGCTGGCGGTTGGAGTGGATCCGGCTTCGGCTAACATCTTTATCCAGTCACATGTTCCTGAGCATGCCGAGTTGCATTTATTATTATCGATGATGACACCGCTTGGCTGGCTTGAACGGGTGCCAAGCTATAAGGATCAGCAGGAAAAATTGCGTGAAAAGGATATCGATACCTACGGTTTCCTCGGCTATCCGCTGTTGCAGAGCGCTGATATTCTTGCTTACAAGGCAGGCCATGTTCCTGTCGGTGAGGATCAGGTTGCCCATGTTGAACTGACCCGTGAAGTTGCCCGCCGCTTTAATTTTCTTTATGGCCGTGAGGATGATTTTGTCGACAAGGTGGAAGCGGCCATCAAGAAGATGGGGCGTAAGAACGCTCGTCTCTACAGTGAATTGCGGCGGCAGTTTCAGGAACAGGGAGACCATGAGGCACTTGAGCGGGCGCGGGCTTTGCTTGATGAGCAACAAAACATTACTCTCGCCGACCGCACACGTCTCTCTGGTTATATGTCCGGTGAAGGGCGGGTGATTTTGCCGGAGCCACAGGCATTGCTGACACCGATGGCAAAAATGCCGGGGCTCGATGGTCAGAAGATGTCGAAGTCTTATCACAATACAATCACTTTACGCGATGAGCCGGAAATGGTGGTAAAGAAGATGCGTACCATGCCAACAGATCCGGCCCGTGTGCGGCGTACAGATCCGGGCGACCCTGATAAATGCCCTGTCTGGCCCTTTCATCAAATTTATTCTTCCAGCGAAGCCCATCAATGGGTTTCAGAAGGCTGCCGTGCTGGCACTATCGGCTGTCTCGATTGCAAGCAGTTAGTTATTGATGGCATGCAGGAAGAGCTGGCACCGATTCGTGAACGGGCGGTGGAATTTAGCGCGAATCAAAAGTTGGTAGAGAATATCGTTGCCGAAGGCAGTGAAAAGGCTCGCTGTGTCGCCCGTAAAACGATGGAAGAAGTACGCGGTGCCATGGGTTTGATCGCCAGCTGAAACGATGACGAAACCCGCGACCCTGAAGCTGTTGCCGACGCCGCATGCCGGGCAACAGGAAATGCCATTTGCTGTTGTGCAGGGCCAGCCTGTCAGTGAGCTGCCGCAAGATCTCTATATTCCACCCGATGCTCTGGAAGTTTTTCTTGAGGCCTTCGAAGGGCCGCTTGATCTGCTGTTGTATCTTATTCGTCGTCAGAATCTCGATATCCTCGATATTCCCATTGCCGCGATTACCCGGCAATATATTGATTATATCGATTTGATGCAGGGCTTGCGTCTGGAGCTCGCGGCTGATTATCTGTTGATGGCTGCGATGCTGGCCGAGATCAAGTCACGGATGTTATTACCGCGACCCGTGACGGACGAGGAGGAAGAAGAAGATCCACGCGCAGAGCTGGTCCGCCGTCTGCGTGAATACGAGCAGTTTCGTCAGGTTGCTCTTGATATTGACGAATTGCCCCGGGTTGGTCGTGACCTCTTTCCGGCAACAGTGGCCCTGCCTGAGGAGACCATTGTGCGCCTGCCGCCAGAGGTCGATCTGCGCGAGATTATTGTCGCTTTTCAGGGAGTAATGTCGCGCTGTGAAATGTTTACGCATCACCAGATTCTTTCCGAGCCCCTTTCAGTGCGCGAACGTATGAGCCGGATACTGGGGCTGGTCGATGATCAGCGATTCAGTCGATTTGATGAGCTGTTTACCCCTGAAGAAGGGCGCCGGGGTGTTGTTGTGTCGTTGTTGGCTCTCCTCGAGTTGATCAAGGAGGGCTTGCTTGAGCTGCAACAGAAAGAGCCTTTTGCGCCCATTTATGTGAGGTCACGTTGCCAGTGAAGCCTGAATTGATCGAAATTATCGAGGCTTGCCTGTTAACAGCAGGCCACCCCTTGACGATAAAACAGTTGCAAGCCCTTTTTGAACCGGACGAGATACCAGCGCGTGAACAACTGCAGACAGTGCTCGCCGAAATACGCGGCCGCTGGCAGGGGCGCAGTCTGGAGCTGGTAGAGGTTGGCAGTGGCTTTCGCCTGCAGGCAAGGGCACTCTTCCGGCCATGGTTGGCTCGCCTTGATGAAGAACGGCCAACACGGTATTCGCGTGCGACGCTGGAGACCTTGGCGGTGATTGTGTATCGCCAGCCGGTGACGCGTGCAGCCATTGAAGAGGTGCGCGGGGTCAGCGTCAGTAGTCAGATAATTCGCACGCTCAGTGAGCGTGACTGGATACGCATTGTTGGTCATCGTGATGTGCCGGGTAAACCGGCATTGTTTGGGACGACGAAGCAGTTTCTCGATGATTTTAATCTCAAGAGCCTCGCTGGCTTGCCAGCGCTGAGCGAAATCATACCGGCTGACCATTTGCAAAAAGAGCTGAACCTGCAAGCTGCGCTGGAAGCCGCTGCTGTCACTGAGCGTGAAAATAATGCCACTTCTGATGTCCCTCCCAGTGACCAGGATATGCTACGTGAGGCGATTGCCGAGGTTGTTGACGAATGAGTCATCAGGAGGGGGAGGGTGAACGTTTACAGAAATTTCTTGCCAGCCAGGGCCTCGGTTCGCGGCGTGAGATCGAGACCTGGATCAAGGCCGGCAGATTGACGGTGAATGGCAAGGCGGCTGAACTCGGCTTGCGTGTGCAGGTGCGTGATAAAATCCAACTCGATGGCCGGCCATTGAATACGGTTGATGATCAGCCGCCGCCGTCCCGTGTGCTGCTTTACAATAAGCCTGTGGGCGAAATCTGTACGCGTAGTGATCCCCAGGGGCGAGCGAGTATCTTTGCTCGCCTGCCACGTTTGCGCAATGGACGTTGGGTGCTGGTTGGGCGCCTGGATATCAATACGAGCGGTTTACTACTGCTGACCAATGAGGGCGAGTTGGCTCATCGCCTGATGCATCCGGCCAACAAGATCGAACGTGAATATGCCGTACGGGTGCGCGGAGAGGTTGATGATGAGTGCTTGCGTAATCTGCGTCGAGGTGTGACGCTTGCTGATGGTCCAGCGGCCTTCAAGGAGATTCGTGATGCCGGCGGGCGAGGCAGTAACCATTGGTATCATGTGACCTTGCATGAGGGCAGGAACCGGGAAGTACGGCGGCTGTGGGAATCGCAAGGCCTGCAGGTGAGTCGCCTGACAAGGGTACGTTATGGTGATATGACATTGCCCCGCGGGTTGGAACAGGGCAAGTTCAGGGAGCTTGTCGATGCTGAACTCGATGCCCTTTTTGCTACAGTCGGCCTGCAGGCGGTGCACAGGGAAACGGCTCACAGTAGTAACAACAGTAGAAAGAAGGGTGTCTGGCACGATCGTTCTGCCGGCCGTAAGCCGCGTCGAGGCGGCAAGGGATCGACAGTCAACGAGCCAAGAGGCCGTCGTGGTGCCGGAAGCAAGCGCCGAGGGCGCTGAAGAAAGGCAGCAGACTATTTCTCCACTCCCGCGATCTATGGACATCCCCTGATGACTTATAGTCATCAGGGGATGTCTTGGCGGTATCGTTGCTGCTGTCAGAGGCGCTTGGTGATTGCTCGCCCGCCTTAGATGGCTAAACCTGTTTGACTTTCAGAATACCTGCTTACATATCATTATCGGTGTTTTGCTGCGGTTTCCAGAACCACATCTGTAGCAAGCTGATGGCTATCTGGAGCATAAAGGAAACTCCCATCAAAGCACCGGCGATAACGACGATCACGGCAAAGCCAGGAAATACCTTCGTCAGATACCAGCCGAAGATGTCGGTAATCATGGTGATGAATGGGATGGCTACGAGGACACGCTTCAGCACGACAGGCAGCTCGCAGAGGATAAAGATCCTGCCGACAAAAAAGAGCAGGAAGGCGATGCCAAACATATGGATGTGAGAGACGCGCACCAGGCTCTGAATCGAGGCGCCGGTGTCCGAGACGGTGAGTGCTTTGACCTTATCGTAGCTCGTCAGTGGTGGCAGGCCGAGCCCTGAAGCCGGTGAGTGACAAACGATACAGTTCTCATCGAGAATGGGTTTGATATCAGTTTCAAAGCTTTCTTTTTTGGCGCCTTGTTCAATCCAGTCGATAACGACCTGCCGGCTGGTATCGCTGGGAAAATTGCCGCTCATTGGCCCCTGAATGGCGGTGCCCAGGCGGGTTTGCTCATGTTTTCCGTAGTAGCCAATGCGTACGTCTTCAACTGAAAGTCCCGCTTTTCCATCAAGACCTTGGTGGGTGAAATACAGGTGTAACATGGCAAATACATAACCGATAGCCATGGCGATCAGAAACATGGAGTCGAGAATTTTTTCGCTGACGGAGGTGTTGCTGAAACGTCTGTATCTGGGCATTGTCTTTCCTGGTTTGGCAGATTTGTTGCGGACTCTAGGCGATAGCCGTTGACTATGCAAGGGGTATTTTAAATGAAGCTTATACTGGTGGCCAAAGGGAAAGTGACCGATATGCTATAATCCAGCGAATTCAGATACTCTTTGTAACCGCTTCGCGGTGTGAAGGAACAGAGGGATATCTTCCACTACTGGCGCTGACCGGGCTATTCCGGTTTCACCGGACAGTGATCCTGCCATTGGCAGGGATATAGATCTCAAGGAAGAGCTTATCAGCCGCTGAGGGCTTTTCCGCGCATGTCTATGGTCTCGATGTCTACTCTTCAAAAATGCTTGTTGAAATTACTGCTATTGCCGCTGGTTTTTTGCTTGCCTGGTATCGCTGCGGCCGCCTTGCCCGTTTGGTTGCCCGTTACTGAAGATGGCCTTTATCGTCTTGGCTATCAGGAGCTAGGGTTGGATACAGGTCCTCTGCGGCAGGAGCCAGCAAGTTCGCGCTTGGCACTCAGTCGCGATGGCCTACCCGTGGCAATTTTTGTTTTTGATGGCGGTGACGGTTCATTTGGTCCGGGTGATTACCTGGTTTTTTACGGGCAGTCAATGGCCCGGTCGGATCGACGCTATAAATATACTGGCGAGGCTGTCTACCGGCTTGGACTCAGCGATGTTGCTGCTTTGCGAATGGAAGTCAGCCGTGCTTACAGCGGTGTCGGCGGACGTATTGAAACATCATTTTTAAGTACTCTCCATGCCGAACAGAATAGTGCCTATTGGCAGCAGATGCCAAACGGTGTTGACAAGGATCACTGGTTTTGGGGCAACAGGAGTGCCCATGTGACGTTGCCTTTTTGGCTATCCCGTTTTGAGCCGCTGAGCAAGTTGCCGATGCGTGTCCGTGTGCATGTCCATGGCTTTATCGATCAGCCACACAGCACGCAAGTGAGCTTAAACGGGCAGGTACTGGGGGCAAGGGACTGGTCTGGAGCGGTTCCCCATGAAATGGTTTTTCCGCTGATGCCGCAGCAATTGCAGGAGGGCAATAATACGCTGACAATTCTTGACCAGAGCGGCGCTGGTGACCTCTTATATATTGATTCACTGGATATTGACTATGGCCAACAGGCGCGTGCCAGTCAGAACCTTTTTGAGGTGCAGCTGGGCAGTGATTTTCAACAATACCAGGTACTGGCCGATGGTTTTTCATCTGCGCTGATTACGGCCTATGATATCAGTGACCCTGTTCATGTTCGTCGTCTGGAGAATGTCCGCGTGCAGACGCTGGCACAGGGATTTCGCGCTGACCTTGATGGCCTGTCAGCGGCCGGACACTATCTGATTGTTGCTGACCCGGCATATAAAACGCTGACTCCGCGGGAGCCGGCCATCGATGATCTGCGGGCGACCGATAATGGTGCAGACTACATTATTATTACCACGCCGCTGATGTTCCAGTCGATCGAGCCATTGCGTCGTTTACGTGCTGCCCAGGGAATGCGTACTCGCGTTGTGACGATGTCGGCGATCTATGACGATTTTGCTGATGGCCACAAAAACCCCGAAGCAGTGCGAGATTTTCTCCGCTATGCACAACGGAATTGGCAGTCGCCAGGCCCCTCGTATGTTCTATTAGCGGGCGATGGTCACTTTGATTATCGTGATTATTTTGCTACGCATGAGCCCAACCTGGTACCACCGCGCTTGATTGAAACAGCTGAAATTGGTGAAGTGCCGAGTGATCACTGGTTTGGCATGTTTGCACCTGCAGCCGGTGCCAGTATGACTTCTCTGCCGCGCCTTCATATTGGCCGAATTCCCGCCAAGACACCAGCAGATATGCGTTTTGTCGTCGATAAAATATTAAAGTATGAGGCCGGTATGCGCGGTGAATGGTCATCACGCTTGCTGGTTGTTGGTGGTGATGACCAAGGTGTCAATGGTGATCAGCGTTTTACACAGGTCAGTAATGACTGGCTGCGGTATGTGCCGGCGACATTTGCCGCCGTAAATATTTCGCCTGTGAATGTCAGCATTGCAGAATACCCGGTATTAAAGGCAGATTTGTTGCGTGAGCTGAATGGTAAAGGCGCTGGTTTTGTCAGTTATTTTGGTCATGGCACAATTGACGGTTGGCTGGCTTCTGATTTGAATGTTGGTGGCAATGCTCTTGAATTGCTAACGTCTGCTGATGTCGGGAAAGAATTGTTGAATCACCGGGCATTCCCGTTTATTGCCGCCTTTAATTGCCTTAATGGACTTTTTTCAGGGACGAATGATGGCCGCAATAATGCTTTCCCCGGTTTGCCAGGCAGTAACTTTTCCCAGCCTTTGGCAGAGGCCTTGCTGGTGCGTGAAGATGCTGGCGCAATCGCTATGTGGACATCGTCATCACTTTCTTACCCTTCCGATCAGGTTAAGGTTGGCGATGCCCTCTATCAGGCGCTTTTTGCACAGACTCAGGGGCGCCGTCTCGGACAGCTGCTGAATGATGTTATGGCCACTGCTCTTAAGCAGGGGGTCAATCCCGAGGTATTGTCAATTCTTTCGCTTTTCGGTGATCCGGCGATGACATTATCGATCAAGGGAGTGTCCACGGGCAGTGTTGGCGCAACTGTTCCGGAATCTTCTGGCGGGGCAGATTTTGTCATTTTTTTACTGCTGTTATTATTATCATTGGCGCGTTTTTTCTTGCCTCGAAATAAAATCATTGGTGAATCTGTATAAATAAGAGTAAGCTGCTTTGCGGTGGCATTTAAGAGGGTCACCACATTCATTCTTTTTTTGATTTCTAAAGAGGTAGATCTTGTGAGTACAGGTACAGTTAAGTGGTTCAATGAAACGAAGGGTTTTGGTTTTATCAGTCCTGAAGAAGGCGGTAACGACATCTTCGTTCATCACTCTGCAATTCAGGGTTCTGGTTTCAAGACCCTGGACGAAGGCCAGCGTGTTTCTTTTGAAGTTGAGCAAACTGCAAAGGGGCTCGCTGCTGCTAACGTCTCGCCAATTTAATCTGGCGGCCTGTATACACAGGTATTTGACAAGAAAGGCCTCGCTTGCGAGGCCTTTTTTATGTGAAGGAGATAATGCCAATGTCGGGACATGTTTATAAGACGATAGAACTTACCGGTTCTTCGACAAAAAGTATCGAGGATGCCGTACAGGGGGCAATCAGTCGGGCTGCTAAAACGGTGCGTAATATGCGCTGGTGCCAGGTGACCGAGACGCGTGGTCATATTGAGGGTGATCGTGTAGCGC
>JALWQD010000369.1:0-545 GCA_026994735.1 Gammaproteobacteria bacterium
GCAGAGGATGTATCCGGGCGTCGTCAGTTACGCCATGAATTACGGGCGCAGGTTGCGAACTCGGCGCTCTGCGATGCCTCCGGATTGACGGCGCGCATTGAGGATGCCTATCAGCAAATGTGGTCGCGTTATTTGGCGACTTTCCAGAATGGTCCCGAAAAAAGCGTATGACTGATACCCCCAGGAATCAGGTGGAGACCCTGATGAGAGCTGCGGTTGCGGCTCATCAACAAGGTGATGCTGTTCGTGCTCAGCAACTCTATCGACAGATACTTGCGATGGCACCGACCTATACTCCGGCGCGAGAAATGCTCGGTGTTTTGGCGGATCAGTCAGGACATCACGAACAGGCGATCAAGATCTTTCAGCAAGTCATTGTTGAACAACCAGGAAAGGCTATTCCCTGTGCCCGCTTGGCGGCTGCTTTCGCTCAATCTGGCCGCCTTAATGAGGCTCGCGCCAGTGCTGCCGAGGCTATTTCTCGAGACCCGGATGATATTGCTATGCGTCTTGGTTTGTTGAATATTTTGGGCAAGGCTTATTAT
>JALWQD010000369.1:555-2826 GCA_026994735.1 Gammaproteobacteria bacterium
GCTTATTATAGTGAAGGGAAATTGGCGGCAGCGATAGAGCAATATCAGCAATTGATTGCATATCAGCCTGACTCGGCTGAAAGCCATTTTAATTTGGCCAATCTTTTGCGCGATCAACGACAGTTTGACAAGGCGCTGAAGCACTATAAGCGTGCTCTCGAACTGCGTCCCGAATGGTTACAGGCGCATGAAAATATGCTCTTTATTATGAGTTATTTTGTGCTCGCTTCCAGCGCTGAGATTCTGGCCGCACACAAGGCCTGGGCGGCGGCCCTGCCAGTCGTGGAGAAGGCATTCAGTTTTTCGCAAGAAAAACGCGGGCAGCCCTTACGATTGGGCTATGTTTCAGGCAGCTTGCGCAGACATTCGGCCAATTATTTTTTTCTGCCCGCCTTCTTGGCTCATGATAGTCATCAGTTCGAGATTTATTGTTATGCCGAGATTAATGGAGAAGATGCGATAAGTCAGATTTTTATCGACAAGGCGGACAGCTGGTTCCGGACTACAGGCCTCAGCGATCGGGCCGTGGCCGAAAAAATCTATGCTGATGGGATTGATATCCTGATTGATCTGGATGGTCATACTCAGGGTAATCGCCTCGGAGTCTTTGACTATAAACCGGCACCAATACAGGTGAGTTATCTGGGATATTGTACGACAACAGGTTTGTCGACAATGGATTACTGGCTGACTGATGAGTATCTGACAGAGGAAGATAGTGTCGAGATGACAACAGAGACGATCTGGCGTTTACCTCGATGCTGGATCAGTTACCAGCCACCAGTGGATGCTCCGGGTGTTGTTCAGCGTGGTGTCGATGAGATATTGACGCTGGGCTCTTTGAACGAATTCAATAAGTTGAATGAATCGGTCATTGATCTCTGGGCTGATATCATGAAGGCACTCCCGGCAGCGCATTTGTTACTCAAGACTGGCCGTTTTTCTGAAGCCGATGTGCGGGCAGAAATAACAGCCTTGTTTGCCGCTAAAGGCATTGCCAGTGATCGTCTGATTCTTGAAGGTAAGAGCGAGGTCTATTTGCCGGTCTATCATCGAATTGATATTGCTCTTGACCCTTTTCCCAGAACAGGAGGAGTAACGACAGGGGATGCCCTGTGGATGGGCGTGCCGGTGATAACGCTTGCCGGCGAGAGGATGATCGAACGTCAGGGGGTCAGTCTGCTGACAGCAGTTGGCCTAGAGGATTGCATTGCCACATCAAGGCAGGATTACCTGGCCAAGACTGTAGCCTTGGCCAATAATATTGAAAAGCGCCAGCAATGGCGTCAGGGGATGCGTCGACGTTTGCGCCAGTCACCGCTTTGTGATGGCCGTGATATGGCGTGCCATCTTGAAGATGCGTATCAACAAATGTGGTTGCATTACCAACAGAATATAACAGCGTGAATAATGATCATGAAACACGGTGACGAACAAGTAGAGAGCCTGATTCGTGAAGGTTATCGTGCGCAGCTGGATGGTCGTCTGGACGCTGCTGAAACACTATATCGGCAGGCCTTGGCTGAGGACGATGGGCATCCGCATGCACTTGCTTGTCTGTCCTCGCTAGCGGCAGCGAATGGTCAGCATGATGAAGCTCTGCGGCTGCTCGATCAGGCCGCTATCCGGGCGCCAGATAATATCCGGATCGAAGCCGCCAGAGGGGCATCATTGGCTATGCTTTCGCGCTGGGATGAGTCTTTGGTTGCCTATCGCAATGTCTTGATGAAGCAGCCGGATGTTGTTGATATTCATTTTCGCATGGGTAATGTTTGCCAGTCATGCGGGCGCATGGATGAGGCTCTGGCATCTTACCGCAAGGCTCTGGATCTGCGCCCTGATTTTCCGGCGGCAAGAATGCAGATGGGACATGTCTGCAAGATTCAAGGCGATTATGCGGCCGCTGAACAGGCCTATCGTCAGGTGATTGCCGACTATCCTGACGAACTTGAGGCGTATCGCTCGTTGACCTATGTATGCCGTTTCAGTGGTCGCGATGACAGTGATTTGGTGAAAATTCGCCAATTACTCGCAGATGATAGTCTTCTTCCGGAGCAGGCCATGCATCTGCACTTTGCTCTTGGCAAGGTTTATGATGAGCTGGCTGATTACAGCGCAGCCTTTCCACATTGGCAGCAGGCCAACCGTATTCGACGCGCAGCTTACCAATATGATATTGCTTATGAAAAGCCGGTTTTTGCTGCCATCAAAGCAATGTTTGATGAATCGTTCTTTGCACAACGAAATGGGTTTGGTTTGACTACAGTAAGT
>JALWQD010000370.1:0-2396 GCA_026994735.1 Gammaproteobacteria bacterium
AAAGGCATCCATATTTACTGTCAAATGGATGACCAGAAGATCTGCGTCACAGGCAGCCACCTGCTCATAGCTACAGGCAGACGAGCCAATATCGCCGCTCTCGATCTGGAATCAGCAAGTATCCAATACACACCACAGGGAATCACTGTAGACCGTCGTTTACGCACCAGCAACCACCATATCTTTGCCATCGGCGATGTCGCTGGCCCCTACCAATTCACTCACATGGCGGCCTACCAAGCGGGTATTGTGATCCGCAACATGCTCTTTCGCCTGCCGGCAAAGGTTGATTACAGTGCCGTCCCCTGGGTCACTTATACCGACCCGGAACTCGCTCATGTCGGCCAGACAGAGGGCGATCTCGAGAAAGCAGACACTGCGTTCCGTGTTCTGCGCTGGTCATTCGCTGAAAATGACCGGGCACAAGCCGAACGCCGCTGCGAGGGCATGATCAAGGTTGTGACAGCGAAAAATGGACGCATTCTTGGTGCCACCATTGTTGGCCTGCATGCTGGCGAGCTAATCCAGCCCTGGGTTCTGGCTATCAGTCAAAAAATGAAAATAGCCGCCATGGCCAGCATCATTGCCCCTTATCCGACACTTTCGGAAGTCAATAAGCGCATTGCTGGCAGTTACTATACTGAGACTCTTTTTGCAGAGAAAACCAAGCGCTTCGTACGCTTTCTGCTCCGCCTGCCAGGCTAATGATACGCCTGCATTGATGAAAAATAGCCCATCACTGCCGCTAATAGTGATATAGCAACCGAAAAACCACGCATTGGGCATAAAATTAAGCGGCAAGTCTTGACATCCAAACGGTAATGACTATCATTAACCCGTAAGGACCTGTTCTCTTCATTGACTCAGGCATCGTTTATTAAGGAGGAATTGCAGATGCTGTCTGCCTTAGTTATCGTTTTTCGTGAAATGCTCGAGATGGCGCTGGTGATCGGCGTCTTGCTTGCAGCCACAAGAGGCCTCAAAGGCTCACGCCACTGGATTGGACTGGGCATCTTCGCCGGATTCTTCGGCGCACTTGTCGTCGCCCTGTTTATGGAAGAAATGGAAGCCGCAGTATCTGGCAATGGTGAGTTCATTTTCAATGCTGTCGTCCTGCTCATCGCCGCATCGTTGATCGCCTGGACAGTTATCTGGATGAGTCAGCATAGCCGCCAGATGAGCGCCAATATGCGCCGTATCGGCAGTTCAGTCAGCGAGGGCAGCCTGCCCACCACAGCATTGGCTATTGTGGCCTTTTCAGCGGTCATGCGCGAAGGGGCCGAAGCCGTCTTTTTCCTTTTCGGAGCGGCAAAGACAATCGCTAGCGGTGGCTGGTCACTGCTCGCCGGAGGCCTTCTCGGAGCTATCGCCGCACTACTGATAGGCACCGTCATCTATCTCGGCCTATCACGCATCCGGCTCTCGCGCCTATTCACCGTCGCCAGCTGGTTGCTCATTTTCATGGCCGCCGGCATGGTTTCACAGGCTTCAGCAAATCTGGTTATTATCGAATGGCTGCCAGCCCTGGTTGACCAGGTCTGGGATACCTCCACTATTCTCACCCAGGAAAGCCTGACGGGCAGTTTTCTACATGTCATGATTGGCTATGATCCGGCCCCGAGCGGTATCCAGCTAGTCACCTTTGTCAGCGCCTTTATTCTCATGGCAAGCCTCTATTTGCGCAATCAACAACCGGGCAGCCAGCAAAAGATTGGCGGAGGAATGCCACAGGCAAAGCCCGCCCATTAAACGACGACCGCAGCACTGTCACCCGGAAAAACCGTTAGTCCGGCGGCAGGGTGCTAGAACATCCGCCTATCCTGTTAGCGGTTCCAGGGCAGGCGGATGGGCGGGACGAGAGCCTAGGCTCGCCCTGGGAAATGGATATGAACAGCCAGACCACCGTAGCGAGAAGAACGACTCAGCTCGATCTTACCCTCGTACAAAGCAACAATATCCCGCACCAGTGCCAGACCGATACCGTGACCGTTCCCCTCGGCATCCGTCACACCGCGGCAAAGAATCTGTTGCGCCTGCTCTGAACTGACACCACAGCCATCATCCTCGATAATCACACCCAAACCGGCCAGGCGTTCATTCGATGAGACCATACTCAACTCAACAAAAACCTTTTTCTGGCACCAGTGATAGGCGTTATCAAGCAAATTTCCCAGCAACTCCATCAAATCACCTTTGTCGCCGTAAAAAAATGCCTCGCCTTGTTCAGCAATGCTTGCTCGCCCCTCTTCCAACCTATCTACACTGTAGATTTGTGCAGATTTGGGCAGATAATCAGGCAAACGGGCTGTTTCAGGGTAGGTGAGTGGTAATAAAGCTTCAATGCCAGGGTGCAGTCGTCCTTTTTGTACAGCAGACAGCATAGGATGAGTTCGATG